>JAUSKG010000035.1 GCA_030647005.1 bacterium | reverse complement strand
GGAGTCCGCGACGTGGCAATCCCGGTCATACCAGTACAGAGGTGAAAACCGCGTACGCTCTATGACCGGGATTGCCACGCCGCGCGGACGCTGCTCGCAATGACAGGGGGTGGATGACCGTAGGGGAGGGGTTTACCCCCTCCCGTCTCCATTGTGTGATGGTTTTGGTGTTGGGTACTCCCGTCTGTATGATGGAGATGCGGCATGCTCATACCCTATGACCACAAAATATATCTTCGTTGCGGGCGGTGTCCTCTCCGGCGTCGGGAAGGGGACCGTCACGGCATCGCTCGGTGCGTTGCTGCAATCCAAGGGATTTCGTGTGACGGCGATGAAGATCGATCCCTACATCAACGTGGATGCAGGCACTATGAATCCCACCGAGCACGGTGAGGTCTTTGTGACGGACGATGGCGATGAGACGGATCAGGACATCGGCAACTACGAGCGTTTCCTGGGACAGAACCTCGGGAAGGGGAATTACATGACGACCGGACGGGTGTACCTGTCCGTCATCGAGCGCGAGCGAGCCCTCGGGTACAAGGGGAAGTGCGTGGAGGTGGTCCCGCACATTCCGGAAGAGGTACTCCGGCGCATCCACGCATGTGCGACGCTCCGTCGCGCCGAGGTTGTGCTCATCGAGGTGGGCGGGACGGTTGGTGAGTACCAGAACGTGCTGTTCCTGGAGGCGGCGCGACTCCTCAAGCAGCAGCGACCAGAGGATGTCATCACGCTCCTCGTGTCCTACCTCCCGATTCCGGGCCACATCGGCGAGATGAAGACGAAGCCCACGCAGCACGCGACGAAGCAGCTCCAGGCCGCGGGCATCCAGCCGGACTTCATTATCGCGCGCGGATCGCAGCCGCTCGACACCGTGCGGAGGAAGAAGCTCGCGATGTTCTGCAATGTCCAAGCGGATGACGTCATCGCCGCGCCCGACGTGCCGTCCATCTACCACGTCCCGATCAACTTTGAGCGTGATCACCTCGGCGAGCGCGTGCTCCGGAAGCTCGGGCTCAAGCCGCGCAGGAGCGATCTCCGGCAGTGGAAGACCATGGTGCGCGCTTCGGAGCGCACCTACCCGCCCGTGCGCATCGCGATCGCGGGCAAGTACTTCTCCGTCGGCGACTTTGTGCTCTCGGATGTGTACTTCTCCGTCATCGAGGCGGTGAAGCACGCCGCGTGGACTGCGAAGCGCACGCCGGTACTCGAGTGGATCAACACCGAGGTGTACGAGGACGATGCGCGAGCGGTGAAGGAGCTTGACCAGTTTGATGGCGTCATCGTCCCGGGCGGGTTTGGCACGCGCGGCGTCGAGGGGAAGATCCGGGCGATCCGGTACGTGCGCGAGCATGGGATTCCGTACCTCGGCATCTGCTACGGCATGCAGCTCGCGTGCGTGGAGTACGCGCGCAACGTGCTCGGACTGCGCGACGCACATACGACGGAGGTCGTGGAGCGTACCCATGACCCGATCATCGCGGTCATGGAGGATCAGGAGCAGCAGCTCGCGAGCGGCGCGTACGGCGGTACGATGCGTCTCGGTTCGTACGACTGTCGCATCGCCACGGGCACGCGAGCGGCGCGCGCGTACCGCGACACGTCGCGCGTCACCCGTACGTACGCGAAAGGCGATCTCCTCATCTCCGAGCGCCATCGCCATCGCTACGAGTTCAATAATCAGTACCGTGGCGCGTTCGCGGAAGCCGGGATGGTGTTCTCCGGTATGAACCCGCAGCGCGACCTCGTGGAGATCATCGAGCTCCCCGCGCGCAGCCATCCGTACTTCGTTGCCGCGCAGTTTCATCCGGAGTTCAAGAGTCGCCCGCTTGACCCGCAACCGCTGTTCCTCGGGCTCCTGCGCGCAGCGGCAAAACGCAACACCCGCTCGTGAGAGCGGGTGTTGGCTTCCTCATTGTTTTCCTAGTTCTCCCTTTACTCCGAATGCTCCCTCCGAAGCTGGCGCGTGAGCGCCAAGAACCGCGACCACGTTGCGCGTGTGCTTCCTGCCGCTGAAGCTGATGAACGCGCGCTTCATGAACTTCACAACGCCGTCTGCGGTCGCGAACAGCGTGTCGTCCTTGCCGCGCATGACGTTTACGCCCGGGCGGAACGCCGTCCCGCGCTGGCGGACGATGATGTTCCCCGCTCGCACGGCCTGCCCGTCGGCGCGTTTGACACCCAGCCGTTGCCCTTGCGAGTCGCGGCCGAGTCGGGAGGAACCAACTCCTTTCTTATGTGCCATAGGGGTGAGTTGCTAGCTCCTAGTTGCTAAGAGCTGTATTGTCTCCATTGCAGCACGGGGGTGATCGGGTGTCAAGTGGAGCGTTCCATGCTACGCTGAACAGAGCGAAGGGGAGTGGGGGATGGGAGGGGGTAAACCCCTCCCCTACGGTACACGCACAGTGGAATGACGGGATGAGTCCATGATGGCGTAGGGGCGGGTTTTATACCCGCCTATCCGGATCAGGGCTTGTCCTTCGTCGCCAAGCTCCTCAGGACGACGCAGGGAGAAACAGCGGTGTCATTTTTTGCTCACGGTATCGCTCGAAATGACAGAGGCGGCGGTGGATACTTTGCCTCCCAACGTGTCATTTCGAACGGAGCGCAGCGCAGAGAGAAATCTCACCGGATACAATGGAGTACCAGAGGAGATTTCTCGCTCGCGGATGCCGACGTTGCAAGATGGAAGCAAGCCGGCATCCCGAGCTTGCCTCGGGATTCACTCGAAATGACAAAAAAATTGCTCGCAAGAGCAAAAGCATTGTGCGGTATTTTTGATGCTATGAAATCCGATGGACATGGTGACCAAGAGATCGTTGGAGAGGAAAGGGGAGCGTTCCTCCGTCCGCTTCGCAAAGACCCTGCGGAGCGGGTTTTCGTCGCCGTGCATCCGCTCCTCGTGCGGCTCTTCCCGCGGTGGATGATTATCGGTGCGTTCCTGCTCCTCGCCGGCACGTGGATCGCGGCGTTCGCGGTGCCGAATGTTCCGGGTGCCGCGTCGCTTGTCACACACTACACGACGACGTTCGGGATTGATGCGCTCGGATCGTGGCGCGCGCTCGTGCGCCTGCCACTCACGGGCACCGTGTTCGTCCTCCTCAATATCGTGCTCGCGTTCCTCCTGACGACTCCGCGGGACGCAGCACCGTCCTCCGCATCGCTCACGCTGTGCGTGGCGGCGTTCCTCATCGCCCTCGCGACGCTCACGGGAACGGTGCTCCTCTGGAGTAAGAATCTCGCGTAGGAGAGTTTTTCTCCACACACCCTATGAATCCCGTCATCACCATTTTCCTCCTCACGACGATTGCGTTCATCGTGACGATCGCGTGGACGCCGGCGCTCACGCGGCTGCTCTACCGGTACAAGCTCGGGAAGACGATTCGGAGCGCGGCGGATGCGCCGGTGTACGCGAAGCTCCACGCGCACAAAGCGGGAACGCCCACGATGGGTGGCGTGCTCGTGTGGGTGACGGCACTCGGCCTCGCCGTTGTCCTCAGCGCGGCGGAGGCGCTTCGTATCCCGTTCCTCCGTGATCTCGCATTCCTCTCGCGGCCAGAGACGCTCCTGCCGCTTGGTGCGATGGTCGCGGCGGCACTTATCGGGCTTGGCGATGACCTTCTCAACGTCTTCGGGATGGGCGCTGCGGGCGGTGGCCTCACGATGCGCCACCGATTGCTCCTCTATACGGGCGTCGCCGCACTCATCGCGTGGTGGTTCGTCGTGAAGCTCGAGTGGACGACACTCCATGTGCCCTTCATCGGCCCCGCCGACCTCGGCCCGTTCGCGTTCTTCCTGTTCGCGATGCTCCTCCTCGTCGCCACGATGCACTCGGTGAACATCACGGACGGCCTCGACGGTCTCGCGGGCGGTACACTCCTCACCGCGCTCTCGGCGTACGGTGTCATCGCGTTCCTCGAGGGACGCTTTGACCTCGCCGCGCTCATCGGCGTGCTCGTGGGCGCGCTTTTCGCGTTCCTCTGGTTCAACATCCCGCCGGCGCGCTTCTTCATGGGCGACACAGGCGCGATGGCGCTCGGGACCGTGCTCGGGACCGTCGCACTCCTCACGAACGAGCCGTTCCTCCTCTTGGTCATCGGCCTGCCGTTCGTTGCGGAGTCCGCATCCGTCGTCGTCCAGATGACAGCGCGGCGCCTCACGGGCAAACGCATCTTCCGCTCGACACCGTTCCACCACCACCTCGAGGCGATCGGTTGGCCCGAGTCCAAGATCGTCATGCGCTTTTGGATCATCGCCGGTGTCGTCGCGGTGCTCGGTCTCATGCTCTACCTCGTTGATCACAGCGCGTAAGTTCCCGTATGCGGATCCCCACAATGCTCCATGATGCTGATACGCGGTTTGTCGCGGCGACGGCGCTCCTCATCGCGCTGGGGCTCATCTTCCTCTCGTCCGCGTCCGCGCCGCTCGCGTACGATCGTTTCGGTGCGCGGTCGTACTACCTCGTCCACCAGCTGTACTCCGGTGTGCTCCCGGGCGTCATTCTGTTCCTCCTTGCCGCGCGGCTCCGCACATCATTTCTCGAGCGCGTGGGGCCGTGGGTGCTCGTCGGGAGCGTCGTGCTCCTCCTCCTCGTGTTCATCCCGGGCCTCGGGGTCTTCCGCGGTGGTTCGCGGAGCTGGCTCAACCTCGGCATCGTCACGTTCCAGCCCTCCGAGATCGCCAAGGTCGGCCTCATTCTCGCGCTCGCTGCGTGGGCGACGGTGCGACGGCCGGCGTGGTTCCATGTGCAGGCGTGGGCGAAGGGGTTCCTCCCGTTCCTCGCCGTGCTCGGATCGGTGCTCGGCATCGTCGTGCTCCAGCCCGACATCGGTACGCTGTCCATCCTCGCCGCGATCGGCGTTGCCATGGCGTTCGCGGCGGGTATGCGGCTGCGCCACCTCGCGCTCCTCATCGCCGGCGGCGTCGCGTCGTTCGGCGCACTCGTCGCTGCGGCGCCGTACCGCGTCGCGCGACTCACCGCGTTCCTCCACCCGGAGCTCGATCCGCAGGGGATCGGCTACCAGGTGAACCAGGCGCTTCTCGCGGTGGGGTCCGGCGGCCTGTTCGGTCAGGGGCTTGGCCACTCGCGGCAGAAGTTCTCGTTCCTCCCGGAGGTTATCTCGGACTCGATTTTTGCGATCATCGCGGAGGAGATCGGGTTCGTGTTCTCCGTCGCGTTCCTCGCGCTCATCGCGTACGTCATCGCACGCGTCCTCGCGAATGCCTTCCAGGCGAACGATGCATTTGATCGGCTCGTGCTCGTGGGTATCGCCGCGTGGTGGGGCGTGCAATCCGTGGTGAACATCGGCGCGATGGTCGGACTCCTGCCGCTCACCGGACTCCCGCTCCCGTTCGTGTCCTTCGGCGGCACCGCGCTCGCGGTTTCCATGGGGGCGGCCGGCATTGTCGTGAACCTCAGTAAAAAACGCGTTGCGCCAGCGCGGTATCGGCGTGCAACCGTATGACATCGTATGTGGCGGTGCAGAGAGCGATCCGCATGGTAGCGGACCCCGAGCGCGCGGCAGTGTCCCGACGATTTTTCAAGACCAACCCGGGCGAGTACGGAGCAGGGGACCGCTTCCTCGGGCTCACCGTTCCGCAGCAGCGGACGATCGCGAAGCGGTTCCCTGATCTCCCGCGCGCGGATGCGCAGCGACTGCTCGCGTCGGCGGTGCACGAGGATCGCCTCGTCGCGCTCTTCATCCTCATCGCGCAGTTTACGCGAGGCGATCGCGCGGTGCGGCGGGACATCTTCCGCCTGTACCTCGCGCAGACGGCACAGGTGAATAATTGGGATCTCGTGGACGCGTCCGCGTACCAGATCGTCGGCGCGTACCTCCGGGATCACCCGCGCGGCGTCCTCCTGCGGCTCGCGCGGTCTCGTCATCTCTGGGATCGTCGCATCGCCATCGTGAGCACGATGGCGTTCATCGCGCGCGGGGAGTTCGATGACACGCTCGCGATCGCGCGCGTGCTCCTCCGCGATGAGCACGACCTCATCCGGAAGGCGACGGGCTGGATGCTCCGCGAGGTGGGGAAGCGTTCGCGGAGCACGCTCGAGGGCTTCCTCGATGCGCACGCGCACGCCATGCCGCGCACCATGCTGCGCTCCGCAATCGAGCGACTCCCCGAGTGCACGCGGCGCGCGTACCGATCGCAACGCGCCCCCGCTTGATCGAGGCGGCGCGGTGTGGTACGTTGAGAGCGTACTCGATCACTCAACAACGATGATCGTATGGTGGAACGCATGGTACCCATGGCGGAGCTCCCGCACGAGCGACAGGTGGAGCTTGCAGAGCAAGAGGCGAAGACCGATGCCGTCTACCGTGAGCGTCAGGCGATCGCGGAGTTCCTGCGGCAGTACCGCCGATATCTCCCGGAGGTAACGGAGGAGGGGAGAACGCGGCGGTTGCGCCTCGTGGACATCGCGGACGAGGTTGCGGCGCGGGTGGAGGAGGCCGAGCAGCGGGAGCCCTCTGCAGATGTCGTAGCGGCGGATGCGCGCGTGCTGCACATACGCGAGGAAGCACTCGAAGAGCTCTTGCCGTGGACGCGTATCGCAGGCGATGCGCTCGCGGGATTCGTGGGGGATGACGATGAGCGTGCGGTGCAGGAGATTGCGGTGCAGGATAACGCGCTCGAAGCATTCCTCGAAGCATTGGAGCGGCTCGATCGGTTGGAGGAGCTCGGGGGCGATTTTCGTCGCGACGCGCTCGAGAGCGATGCAATTCCCGTGCGCGACCACTACCGCATGCGCTACCACGAGCTCGGTCGCGTCATGCAGGACATTGATGCCGCGAACAGCACGATCGAGCACCTGCAGCGCGTCGCGGATCGGCTGCGATCGAACACGCGCATGGTCGTCCACCCGCACGCGATCAGTCGTCAGCTGCGGAAGATAGATGAGGTCGTTGCGCTGCGGGATGCGCTCCTCGCGTCGCACCCCGAGGCGTACCTCCTGGAGCGCGGACGTGCGCTCGCCGAGGCGAAAGCGACATTTGATGCAAACGGGAGAATCGTCGAGACGCCGTACGTGCGGCGGAAAATCGTGTCCATCGAGGGGAGCATCGGGAGAGGTCGCGCCATCTTCATCCACGGCGAGCTCGGGAGCGGGAAGTCCGAGATCGCAAAGCACGTCAGCCGCACGCGTCTCTCCGCGCCACACCTCGCCAGGTGGGAGGCGGCACACCCCGCGCCAAAACAGGAGGAGGCAGAGGCGTACACCGCGTGGGCTGCGCAGCGCGCGGAGCAGGCCGAAGCGCTCATCATTGCTGGCCACCGCAATCTCACGGCGGAACAGATCGTCGGGACCCGTGGCGTGCAGCGCGCGGAGCAGCTCACGCCGGAAGCGCAGGTGCAGCACATTGCAGAGCGGTGGAGCGCATTCGAGCGAGAGAAACGCGTCGAGTTCCTCGCGGCTGGTCTGTCTGATGCCGAGACCGCAGCGCGCATTGGGACCATGCAGCCGCAGTTCGAGCGTGCGTACCAGGAGTCCTTCCGCGCGCCGGTGGAGACGCGCGAGCTCCTCGGGCCGCTCCTCCAGGCCATGCGCGAGGGACGGCCGCTCATCATTGACGAGATGAACGCGATTCCGCACCACACGCTCATCGTCATGAACGATCTCCTCCTCCTGCGGCCAGGAGATGTCGTCACGCCGCCCATTCCGGGTGCCGCGCCCTTCACGGTCGCCGAGGGGTTCTGCGTGCTCGCGACGGGAAACTACAAACCCGAGGATGGCAAGTTCTACATCGGCCGCCAGCCGCTCGATGCCGCGTTCCTTTCGCGGTACGACCTCCTCCGGTACGACTACCTCCCCATGAGCATTGAGGCGGAGCCGCCCGGGCTCCCACCGGAAGAGCAGCGTGTGTACCGGCAGGAGAACGAGTTGTACCAGATGCTCGTCGCGCAGCTCATCAACACGGACCTCTCGCTGACGTTGCCGGAGGGTGAGCTCGTGCGACTCCATGACCTCGCGCGCGTGGCCCGCATGCTCCAGGATGTCTTCTCGGAGCGCGACGTTCCCGGATTCTTCGCCGCAGTGGGCGGACGGTCACTCGCACCGAAGGATGTCCTGAAGGAGAATGTGCTCTCCCTCCGTCACCTCGTGCCGATCGTCCAGGCGTGGAAGCGCGATGGGTTCCAGCGTTCACTCGACTCCTACCTCATGCGCGATTACGTGTCGCGTTCCGCCGCGCGTCCCGCGGAGCTCGTGTTCCTCTACCAGGCGCTCCAGGTGCAGGGAAATTTCTTCCCGCAGGCCGACGGGTGGCCCGACGGCATGAGCGACCGCGATGCGCTCGCGTTTGACATCGAGAGTGAGAAGGCATCGGCCACCGGCCCCCATGCGCCGCGCGGGCAACGTGCCCCCTCTCTCGACCGCTACTCGCCCAAGGACGTCATCGAGGCGCTCTACGGTCCCGCGCCATCGCGCACGGAAGTGCCGGCGCGGTACGTTGATCGGTCTGCAGTGTCAGCGGAGGAAGAAGATACCCAGCAGGAGGATGAGGAAGCGCGCATCGCGTTCGAGCGCTCGCTCGCCACGCTCTCTCAGGGCTTCTCGGCAATCCATGAAGAATCTGAGGGCACAGCATTTAAAGGAGAGGAGTAAACAGTCCCACCCTTCGGCGCTCACGCGCCAGCTTTGGAGAGCACATACATTGAGACGAGCTGCTCCTGTTCCAACCTGTTCCCCGTAGCGGAGACCTTCAGGTCTCCACGGCAGTGCCACCAAGCTCCCCTACGCCCTCAGATGGAGGTCTAAAGACCTCCGCTACGCCACCTCCCCCCATGCCCGAACATCCCCCAACCCCCGAACGTCACCACGGCATCGCGAAGCACGACCTCCCCCGCGATGTCCGTTCCTACGTGAAAAACCTCGAACAGCAAATCCGAGACCAGTTCCGCTCCCTCGGATACCAAGGGCCCCTCACGAACATAGATGAGGTGGAAACCGCCGTTGCCTCCCTCCGAACCACCACCACCCCCCGCGACCTCCCGAGCATCACCCACCTCACCACCCTCTCCCAGGCCCTCTCCGAGGCATACCGCACGGGAACCATCCCCGAGGGAACATACGTCGTTCCC
>JAUSKG010000034.1 GCA_030647005.1 bacterium | reverse complement strand
GCTGCCATCCTCGGCGCCTCCGACGATCGCTGGGGTTCGCGCGCCTCGGACCCAGTCAAACCATGAGATTTGTACTTTGATACTTTGATCCCCCACCCTTCTGAAAGGGTGGGGGGTTTCTTGTGTGTTTGTCCTTTTGTCTGTGTCGTGCAGTATGATCCCCGCGCGATGCGCGCGGGGATCATACATGAAGAGGAGAGTGTTTCGTGCATATTGGATCAATACATGTGCTCGCGGCGACGGACGATCCGTGGTATACTTTCTATGAACACGATCATATCTTCCTCCTATGCACCCCTCGATGCCCATCATCGGTATGGCGGACCTCCAGCGTAGCGCAAAGCGCATCCTCGCGCGCGTGAAACGTACAAAGCAGCCACACCTCATCTGCAATCGGAATACGCCGGAAGCACTCTTCATGGCCATTGAAACATACGAACACATGGAGCGAGAACTCCAGTGCCTCCGGGAGGAGCGGCGTATTGCGGGCCGCGTCCGTAAGGCAGAGGATGATATCGCGGCTGGGCGCACGTCTCGCGGTGATCTCGCCGCGTTGCTCAAGAAGCGACGTTGATGGTATGGAGCGCGTCATGCTCGTCTACACGCGCACCTTTCTGAGGGATGCCGCGCGTCTCCCCCACGACATTCGTGCCCGACTCCTCGTCCAGGTGGAGCACCTTCGAAACAATCCCGCAGATGCTCGTCTCCATCACAAAAAACTCCACGGACGACTTGAGGGTCTGGAGAGCTTTCGCATCACGAGGAACTACCGTGTCCTCTATCGGCACCAACAGCAGATGACATATCTCCTGCTCGCGGTTGATGACCGTAAGGATATCTACCGTTGACCTCACCGCGTTTCTATGGAACTCATCCTCATTCTCGCGGCACTCATCGTTGGTTTTGTGGTGGTGCTGTCCGTCGTGGGCAGGCAGCTGCGCGAGCTCAGGGATCATCGGGCGAATGATCAGACCGCGCAGATGCTCAACCAGAACATTCAGGGGATGAACCAGCGTCTCGATGAGACGACGAAGTCGCTCAATGAGCGGTTGGACAAGGCAGCATCATATATTTCGACCGCGATGTCTTCGATGACGAAGACCATGGGCGATGTGGGAAAGGAGCTGGGCGGTGTTGCGGAGATCGGGCAGAATCTCAAGCGGTTCCAGGAGGTGTTGAATGCGCCGAAGCTGCGCGGGAACCTCGGTGAGCACATCCTCGCGGATTCGCTCGCGCAAATTTTTCCGCGCGAGCAGTACACGGTGCAGTATAAGTTTCGCGGCGGCGAGACCGTTGATGCGGTCGTGAAGACCGAGGGCGGCATGATTCCGATTGATTCCAAGTTTCCCCTCGAGCAGTGGCGCAGGGCCGAGCAGTCGGAGGACCCGAAGGAGCGCGAGCAGGCGATGCGGGAGTTTCGACGCGCGGTGAAGAAGCACATCGAGGACATCCGCAAGAAGTACATCCTTACCGAAGAAGGAACGGTGGACTTCGCGGTGATGTACGTTCCGTCGGAGGCGTTATTCTACGATGTCGTGCTCGCGTCCGAGGAGCTCATGGACTACGCGCGCGATCGGAAGGTGCTGCTCTGCTCGCCCAACTCGTTCTTCCATTTTCTCCGATCGGTATTCATGGGGTTGGAACGCGCGCAGTTCGCGAAGCAGGCAGTGCATGTGTGGGAGCGTCTCAAGGGGCTCCAACAGGACCTCGGGAAGTTCGGCGACGCGCTCGGGCTCGTGGATCGGCACCTCACGAACGCGAAGAACGCGATGGATGGTGCGAACACGGCGTACGCGAGGATCAGCGCGAAGGTGGAGCAGGTGGAGGCGTTGGAGCCGCGCGCCGATGTCGAACCGCCGCAGCTCCCGTAGAGGGGTCGTGGTGAGGACTGGTCATTGACAACGTTTACGCGGTGTGCGAGTATGGTGGGAGCACCCCTTTGATTCGTTTCTGTCATCCTATGCCGAATAAACGTAGTGCGGAGAAGGCGGTTCGCCAGAACGTGAGGCGCACCATGCGCAACAAGGCCGTTCGCGATAACATCACCTACCTGCGACGCAAGTTCAAACTCGCGCTCGCATCGGGAGATCGGGCCGTCGCGACGGAGGCGTACCAGCACGCGCAGGTCGCCCTCGATCGGGCGGCGCAGAAGGGCATCCTGAAGGACAATACCGTGTCCCGCCTCAAGTCCCGCGCCGCTACAAAGCTCAAGGCACTGTCGTGAGCGATAGCACAGCACACACCCCCGCAATGCGGGGGTGTTGGTCGTTTCATCACGCGGTCGCATCAAAGCAGAAGAGTTCCAGGAGCGCTGCGCGTGGGGCGCGGGAGGATTTGAGTGTGCGGTCGAGCTCGAGGAGGAGCGGGTAGAGCTTGGCGAGTCGTGCGGGTGATTGTCCGCGTGCCTGCTCGGCGATCTTCTGAGCGACGAACGGTGTGCATCCGAGCGCTGAGGCGAGTGAGGTGGTTGGAGTACCGCGTGCGAGGAGATCTGCCGCCATGATGAGCATGCGGAGTTGGCGCGCGATCATCGTGACGAGGTACTGCGGGTCTGCGTTCGCAGCGAGAAGTCGTTGGAGCTCTATGGCAGCCGCGCGGCGGTCGCCGTGCCCGAGGGCGTCACCGAACGCGAAGATGTTGTCCTCCGTCCCCTGCGCGACGTGCTCGCGCACGAGTGCGGCGGTGATGGTGCCACCGCCCATCATCGCGAGCTTCGCGATCTCGCTCCGCATGCGCCAGAGGTCGCCACCGACGACCGTCGCGAGCGCACGGGCCGCCGTTGCGTCGAGGGTGGCCCCGCATTCCGCGGCGTACGCACGCGCCCACTGCGCGAGCGGCGCACCGGAGAGCGGCATGAACTCCTCCGCGTGCTCCCCACTCCGAAGGAGATCAAAGAGGTCCACACCCTCCGCGCGCTGCTTGCGCGGCTTGGCGGTTGCCTTTTTCGGTTTCGTCTTCCGCGCGGGTTTCTTGGTGTGGCTACAGCCCTCCCAGAAGACAACCGTGACATCCGCGGGAATTTTGGGCAGGAGCGCCATGACCGCATCGCGTACCGCATCGGACTTCGCCGCACCGATGTCCTCCACGACGACCATCCGCTCGCGCACGAGGAACGACTGCGTGGCGACCGCGCTCCACACGTCATCCGCGCTCACCTGCGCGCCATCGAGGAGGACGAGGTTCATCCCCGACGGATCCACCTCGCGCACGAACCGCTCGCGCAGCTCCCGCAACCGTGCACGGGAGCTGAAGGTGTCATCACCGTGGAGGAAGACGAGCATAGGCCTCCAGCATATCGCGCTTGACGTCGGCGCGCGAGGAGGGTATGGTGAGCGCAGCTGTTTTCCATCACCTCCAGAAAGGGAGTGACCCATGGCCAAGCATGAAACGAATGTCGTGCTCTACGTTTCGTCGGATGATCGCATTCCGCAACCCGGCGATGCAGTGCTCATTACCGAGGCAGCGAGCCGCTCATCGTGGTGCATGTTTCGCGGCACGATCGTTGCGGTGTTCGATGCGCTCGCAGACGTTTCCGTGCGCGATGACCTCGTCCGTCCTGTCGCATCGCACGCGGCGCGCACGTGTACCGTGCGGAGTACGTGTGCGTTCAGCGACGATCATAACCCGGTCTACGCGTACCTCGACGGCTCACCGCTCCTCGACGACATCCGCTACCACATCGTTGAGGACGATGTGGAGGATGAGGAAGCAGTCGCCGCACCGGAAGAGCCCACGGCAGCGGAGGAGCTCGCAGCGGCATCGCCGGAGCGCCGCGAGCGTATCATTGCCATCGTACAGCGGTTTCACGACCAAGCACACCAGCTGTACGCGCACTCCTTGGCCATGCTGGACGAGTTCGGTCTTCGACTGCCGCAGCGCCACCGGATAGTGTCCGTACAGATGGCAGCGGTGATTGAAGACCTGCGTGATTTCCGCCAGCAGTTGGCCAGTCACCCGAGCGTGCTCAACTACCCCGAATCCATGGCCGCACTCTTGAGCAAGCTCGATGCGATCATCGAGTGGCCCGCACCCGGATCATCGGACGACGCGGATCCCACAGACGGGCCGCCTCGGTAGTGTGACACCATCGGTCGAGGACGGTACTGTTGATGTCGCTGTTTTTGCGAGTAGGACATTCACCATTCGGAGTAGGAGGCAGCATGGTAGAGGATCGGAAGGGAACGGCAGAGGAGCTCAGCGCACGCTTCGCGAGTATTCGGGAGTTGCTGCGAGAGGCAGTGGAGAGGTCTGCGGAATTCCTCGATGCAACCACCGCGTTGCTCGCTGAGATGCCTGGCGATGTACCCGGTGAGGATGGAGGAGACGAGTATGACCTCGTCGAGAAAGTACGCCGGCTCCTCGTCGTAATGGACGCCCATCACACCGACGTGGCGGGTCAGCTGGCTAGCATCAAGTTCACATCTCTCGATGACGCAGTCGCTCATCGCGTTGTGCAAGCGAAGACGGCGAACCGCCTCGCGCACGAGGAAGCCACCCATGCGCTCGCGTTCCTCAACGCCCTCCGCACGCGCAGTCGTCGCACCACCTGATACGCACGAGACCCACCGCATTGCGGTGGGTCTTCGCTTGGTGGTGCGTGCTACTCGACGGTGATCGTTCGCGCATCGCTCTCGGCGAGGAGCGCGTCGTTCACCGCGTAGAGTCGTGCGCGGAGCGAAACGGTGCCGGATGCCGGTGCGGAGGGCCAGAGGACGCGGATCGTCCCGCTCGCAGGCGGGCGCACGCTCGTGAGGATGACATCGTTCACGAGGATCTCCACGCGGTTCGCGCCAACGGTGGTGCCCGCGGTGAGCTCGAGCGTCATGGGGAAGTCGTGTGCGGCGACGACCGCGTGTGCCGCGGGTGTGCTCCAGGTGAGCGCGATGGGCTCGCGATCGGACGTCACGTCAATGGGTACGACTACCGCGCCACGATTCCCCGCGTCGTCAAACGCGCTGATGGTGAGGTCGTGCCGTCCGCGGTCGGTCACCGCAGGCAGGCGCACGGTCTGGCGGAATACTCCACCGTCCGGTGCGAAGAGCGCGGCTTGGATGCCGTCAATGGCAACGGTCATCTGCGTCACGCCGCGCGGCGCGTTCACGGTCCCGACGACGATGACGGTGCGGCCCGGGACGATAGCGCCGGACATCGGCTCCTGCACGGTGAGCTGCGGGCGGTTTGCCTCCGTGTGGAGATCATCCACCTCGCTCGGTGCCGTACCGAGCGTGATGCCTTCGCGCTGCGCCCACGCCGCGATACCGGCCTCCCACGGCTCGTACATGGGATCATCATTCGGATGCTCCGGCGCCGGACCGCGCGGGTCGTCACGGCGAATGTCGCGGAGGATGGTGTGGAGGTCCTGGAACGTCCGTTCCTCGATGAGCTCCGGCGGTGTCTCGGGAGTGGCGCGCTTGCCGGTTGTGCGATCCACCATCACGCGCTCGATGCTTGGAAGCTCGCCGCGGAGAACGGGCTTGTCCACCTGCTCTGGCTCGGGTTTCGTGAATGCTTCTTTCGGGAGCCCGGGCAGCACCGCGTCGGCGAACGCGCGCCAGATCGGGCCCGCGACGTTCACGCCGTCCGCACTGCCGTGCATCGCCGTGTTGTCGTTGTTGCCGGTCCAGACCCCCCACGCGAGCGATGGCGTGAAACCCATCGCCCACGCATCGCGGAAGTCGTTCGTCGTGCCGGTTTTTGCCGCGACCTCGCGGTCCGTGAACGCGAGCGGTGAGCGCTCGCCAAAGATGAATGCCCGCGCGCTGTTGTCGCTCATGATGGACTGGAGGAGGCGCACCGTTTGCTCGGGGAGCACGCGTTCGCCGTCATCCCCCTCCCACGCGGCGAGCGTCTCGCCGTTCGCGCCTTCCACGGTGAGGATCGCCACCGGCTCGTGTCGCACGCCGTCCGCCGCGAGTGCCGCGTACGCCGCGACGTGTTCCAGGAGCAGTACCTCGCCACCACCGAGCACGAGCGAGAGGCCAAAACGGGAGCGGTCCGCGAGTGTCGAGTAGCCCAGGCGCTCCGCCTGGTCGAGGACGGTATCAATGCCGGTGAGTTCGAGGAGCTTCACTGCGGGGATGTTCAGCGATCCCGCGAGCGCGGTGCGGAGTGTCACAAATCCGTGCTCGCCGCCGTCGTAGTTGTGCGGTTTGTAGTCGCCCACGGACGATGGGAACGTCGTCGCGACATCGGCGAGGAGTGTGTCCGGCGTGTAGCCCTCCGTGAATGCTGTCACGTACACGATGGGCTTGAACGATGATCCCGGCTGGCGCGGGCGGAGCGCCACGTTCACCTGACCATCAATCTCCTCATCGAAGAAATCGCGCGAGCCGACCATCGCGAGAATGTGGCCGTTGTTTGGATCCATCGCGACGAGCGCGGCATTCTCCGCGCCGTAGGCCTGCTCGTTGCGCGCGACACGCGCGGTGATGGCGGCCTCGGCATCCTTGAACATGTCGAGGTCGAGCGTCGTCGTCACACGAAGGCCACCCTGCTCCACCATGCGCGCGCCGAACTGCTCGGTGAGGAGCTCGCGGACGTACATGACGAAGTGCGGCGCGATGATGGGATCACGGCGGGTTTGGACGCGCGCGAGAATGTCCACCGTTTTGGCCGCAGCGGCTTCCTCCTCCGTGATGTACCCGTACCCCACCATGCGGTCGAGAATGAAGTACGACCGATCAACGAGTTCGTCGGTATGGCTCCCGTATGGCGAGTACCGTGTCGGTGCTTTCGGGAGCGCGGCGAGGAGTGCGGATGCAGCAAGGTCGAGCTCCGCAGCGGACTTGCCAAAGTAGGTTTGTGCCGCGGACTCGATGCCGTACGCGCTCGATCCGTACGGGATCTCGTTGAGGTAGAGCGTGAGGATCTCGTCCTTCGTGAACTGCTGTTCGATCTGATACGCGATGAGGAGCTCGCGAAGTTTGCGGCGGTACGTTTTCTCGGGCGTGAGAATGGCGTTCTTCACGAGCTGCTGGGTGATGGTTGATGCACCCTGCACCTTGCCGCCGCCACGAATGTTCGCGAGTACTGCACGAATGAGCGAGGTGGGACGGAACCCGCCATGCGCGTAGAACGCACGGTCCTCGATGGCGACCGTCGCCCACTCCGCGGTGTCGGAGATTTCATCGAGCGAGCGCCATGTGCGCTTCTCCTCACCGTGAATCTCAAAGAGGAGCTCCTCACCCGTGCGATCGTATATTTTTGTGGACTGCGGGACGGCGCGCTCAATGAGTCGCGTGGGGTCCGGCAAATCGCGGGACGCCCACGCAAAGAGCACGGCGAGGAGGAGTGCGCCGGACAGCGTGCCCGCAACCGCGAGCACCGCGAGCACGCGCACGATGCTCCGCGCACGGCGGGCGTTCCGTCGGGCGCGTGCGCTATCGCGCTTGGGTTCGTTGCGCCAGTCCCCGGGCGAGTATGGCCGTCTTGGTCTGGATGTTCGATGGTCCATGTAATGGGTCTCTGTCTCTCCCCCTCTCCATGGTCGCATGGGGAGGGGGAGCTGGAGGGGGAGGGGTTTTGAGAGTGTAGAGAAACTCACCACTACGCGTCATCTCGAGCGGAGCGAAGCGGAGTCGAGAGATCTCGTACGCTCAATTGAGCGAGATTTCTCCGCTCGCTCGTGTACTCGCTCGGTCGAAATGACGATCGAATGAGTATTGCTACGGTCTCAAAATAGTTTTTCTACACTCTCGTTTCGTATGCAATCGAGCGCATGCGTGCCACCCCACCCTCCCTAGCCCACCCACCCCCCGAGTACGCGGAGAGGGAGGGGATAAAACAGTCGTCAGAACGCGTGAGAATGTTACACATAAGGCCTGGATGGGAATCGAACCCATGAATAGGGGTTTTGCAGACCCCTGCCTTCCCACTTGGCTACCAGGCCGACGAATGAGTGTCGCGCCGCGCGGCTGCGCGCGAGCATGACCGAGTAAGGAGGTCTGGCATCGTCTCGATACCAGGCCGGCCGACGTCTCAATAGCAGACGAAAAACATGATCGAGTGCTCCTACACCATGAGAAAATCCTAGCAGAAATGATGGATCTCTGCGAAAGTGTGTCATTGCGAGCCGAGTCCGCGAGGCGTGGCAACCCCGGCCATTGAGCGTACCCGGCTTTCACCTTGTGCCGATATGACCGGGATTGCTTCGATCGGGGACTTCCTCGCAATGACAGCAAGAGGGATGTTGGGAGCATTGTCCGTTTTCCACATTGTCTCAACGTGGACTGATAGCGGCACTTTATCTTGGCTCAGTAGAGCTGACTTGACAGAGATTTTGGTTCTGGTATCTTGAGATGGTGGTAGGCGCAAGAGCGCGTGCCTCATACATGCCCCTCGGGGCTGTTTCGTTTTTTCTCCCGCACGTACTCCTGCGTGCCCCACGATCGACTCATCAGTCCTGCGCCGGGTATTCTCGGTTGCAGGCAGAGGCGAGTGGAGCACGCCGGGGGTAGTTGCGGGGGAAAAAGCGTTTTTGTTTTTCCTCGTGCAGTCGCTGTTTCAACAACCGTCCAACCGCTCGACTTACCATAGGGGTGAGTCGCTCGCGCGGACCGCAGAGTCGATAAGGATTGTCCATGCAGACGCAACAGACCCAGCAGCAGGCGCAGCACAACCCAATCATCAGCGCGCGAAACCTCGTGATGTCGGTCATCGCGCAGGCCATCGCGCGCAAGTTCGTGGAGACGCCCCAGCTCTTCGGTGCCGTCGGTGTCACTTCCGAGCACAGCTTGCGCGGCAAGTTCCGGGTGCCGAACCAGGACTACGCGGCCTTTCTCCTCGCGCGCGCCGAGCGGTTCGGCATCGAGGAGGTCCAGGTCCCGACATCCATGGAGTACATCGAGGACGGCATCTTCGCCATCGCCGAGCAGGTGGCGGCGGAGGTTCTGACCACCAAGGACACCACGAGGGACCACGCTCGGCGCATCGCGCTCGAGTACGTCTGCCAGGCATGCTTCCTCCATCCGGACGAGGTGGCGCCGTTCTCGGAGTACCTGCCGAAGAAGCTTCAGCTCGCGCAGCACATCGAGGACATCAACGCCGCCAAGGATCTGTCCACGGAGGAGACCTTCGAGGTCATGGATGCCACCGACGTCGCCAACGCGCTCACCGAGGCAACCGAGGCGTGGAGCGGCATCCGTACGCTCTACGCGACGTGCAAGCACCTCGGCACGCTGCAGCCGCGCATCGTCACCGCGCCCATCTACACCGGCATCGAGCCGTGGCAGACCGTGCGTGACCTCCCCGTAGAGCATCGTCAGGCCACGGTGGCCCAGATCTTCGCCATCATGCGCGAGGAAGGCACGCAGTTCGTACCCCAGACCATGGTGGCGGATGCCGTCGCACAGGTCGCTGGCAACGTCGCTCTCGTGGACGGAACGCCCACCGGCGTCTCCATGACGAGCTTCATCCAAGCCGGAGGTCAGGACGCCCTCTCGGGTGCCAAGCCCAATGGCGGCAAGAAGCTCGAGCTCACGGACAGCCCCGCGGCGCGTCTCGGCGAGCTGATCGCTGGCCTCCGCGGCGCGGCGACCGGATGGATCAGAAGGACGGACAACGGTGAGCTGGAGATCAACGCGCAGATCCGCGACGGGAATTCCGACCTGTACAGCGGCGTTCCCATCGAGGTGCTCCAGCAGCAGAACGCCGCGCCGCGCTACTCGGCGTAGCAACGGCCCCGGCGCTCGTAGGAGCCAGCGGCTGATGACACCGGTCGCCCCTGAGCGCCACCATCGGTAAGCGATCGAGGTCGTGCTCTTTCGCTCCGACTACGACCCCCCAGGACTTCGGTCCTGGGGGGTTCTTCTTTTGTTCCTGAGCAAGTGAGACGCCCCTCCCGAGGTGGGAGGGGCGGTGTGGTCGTTCACATGATCTCGATGGTGTCGAGGTCTGCGTGCGCGGAGGCGACGTGTACTGCGTACAGAGCATCTTCGCCATCGCCGGAGAGCTGCTGGAAGAATGCGGCGAGCTCGTGCGCGTCGGTCTGTTCGGCGGGAGAGAGCGTGCCATGGTGCTCCAGTCGCGTGAAGATGTGCATGTATGCGAAGAAGCGATCCGCTTCCGCGTCGCTACGCTCTCGCGGCGGCCTCGCGAGGGTCCGCTGGAGCGTCCAGCGCGCGAGCGCGAGTGCTCGGTCTTGGAGTATCGCTCCGTGCCCACGCAGACCGTCGAGCACGGCATCGAGAAATCGTCTGACGCTCAGGTAAACGCCTCGGCACAGGTCATCGGGATTCGTCTGGCCGCGCGCGAGCACCGCGCCAAGGTGCCGCGCCATCACCGCTGCACTGTACGACCAGCGAGCTGCATACTCGTGGGGTTCCTCTGCTTCGATCATGTCTTCTCCTGCGTTGAAAGGACAATGCTGTACCCAGTTTCCCAAGCACGCTGCGCGCGGTCAAGAAAAGAAAATGTCCTGCACCCCTATCGGGTGCAGGACAGAACGCCTACTCGGCGTCCGACGTACGGATTTTCGCATCCTCGATCATGGCACTGAGCATGACGAGTTGCCAGTCGGCGAAGTGGAGCTCGCGCGCGAGGCGATCGATGCGGCCGAGCTGTTCGTCCGTGAGCGGGATCCTGCGGATGCACTCGTCCAGGAAGATGCGCTCGACCTCACTTTGCGGCGTCTCCTGGCGGATGCCACTGGCGCGATCCCGCAGTTGTACGCTCGCGGCGAATCGTCGCATGAAGTACTCGAGGACGTGCTCGACTCCGCCGTGGCGCACGCACCACTGCGCGAGCGTGAGCGTGTGCTCATGGTCTCTGCGCTGCTCGATGAGCTCGACAATGGTTGGGAGGTTCTTCTCCGCAAGATCCTCCTCATGCGCGAGCTTTGCGGCAAGCGCGTAAGCCACGTCGATCTGGTCACCCTCGAGGAAGGTTCCCACCGCTCTGAAGAGTCGTTGCTGTTCGTCGCTCGCGCCCACCGCACCGCCTCCCGCATCGGGCGTACGGACGATCAGGTCGTCCGGAAGATCCTTGAGCGGATCCATGATGTCCGCCTCGGGATCCACGAAGACGACCTGCGTCGCACCGATCTGAATGATATCGCGATCGCAAAGCTCCACGCGCTGGTTCGAGGAGAGCGGCAGGTCGTTGACGAAGGCCTCTGCCTGCTGATCGAGCACCGAGAGCGAAACGCCACCTTTTGCATCCCGCTGTACGACCGCGCGGAAGCGACCGAAGAAACCGCGCAGGCGCAGGTGGCAGTCCTCCTGATTGCCAATGTGGTACGCGGTCTCATCGCGGATCACCAGCGCATCGCCCTCATCTGGGCCGCCGAGCACGCGGAGGCGCGGATAGTTTGCGGCATCCTCCGTGTCGTGCATCGCATCCATGATGGTGCCCACCATGGCGATGGCAAGGGCGTCCACATCGGCCTGCGCTCGTACGTGGCTTGCGCCATCCTGGTCTAGGGTGGTGAGCCAAGCACGCGCCAGTTGCTCCATGGTGGTGTTGCCGTCGCGGCGGTAGAGCTCGACGAGTTTCGTGAACAGCAACGTTGCCCGATCGAAATCACCGAGGTGGATGCAGCACTGCGCGAGGTTCTCGATCGTATCCGTTTCTTCCGGATCGGTCGAGTACCGCAGCAGCAGCTTCTCCTTTGCACGCAAATGCTCTCCACGGTTCAGATAGTGCTTGCCCAGCTCACGCGCGACGCGCGTGTTCATGGGGTCGAGCGTGAGGAGCCGCTCCGTCACCGCGCTCCATTCGTCCATGCGCCGTTGTTCGCGCAGGTCGCGCGCAGCGCACGTGAACTCTGCGACGGCCGGTGCTCGCAGGTCTTTACGTACGTAGGCCTCCGCGAGCCAGATGCGGCTTGCGGTGTCCCGTGGATCAATGGTGGTGATCCTGCTGAGCACGATGGACTCATCCCCATCCCTTCCCGTGCGACGGAACTCTTTGGCCACGGCGCGGAGCTCGCTGAGCGCGTCCCGCATGAGGTCGAGTTGCTCGTAGAGGTGCGCGAGCTTCAAGCGCAGCTGCGTATCGTTCGGATCGAGTTTGATGACCTGCTTGAACACTGCGACGGCCTTGAGGTAGAACCCTTGGGTCTCGTAGTATGCGGCAACGCGCACATACGTCTCCTTGGCGGCAGCGCCGTCGCCGTGCTGTTGTTGGAGGTCGCCCATCTTGAGGAGGATGCGTATGTCATCGGGGTGATCGGTGAGGAACGCCTGGTAGGTGGCAATGGCCTTCGCGAACTTCCCCCACTGGACGTATCGTTGCGCCACGCCGATGGTCTGGCGGCGAAGCGAGTCGCGCTCGCTTGTCTCCGCGTGCGCATCGCGCTCTCTTTCCAGTGTGTCGGCGATATCGGGCGGGCAATCGGGCGACTGGCCCTGGAGCACCACTGTGAGCCGCCTTGCCGCGTCCTCCGGATCGAGCTGCGCGCCTCCGAGCTGCCGCGCGAGCTCGCTGAGGACCCGCGCGAGTTTCTGCCAGTCCCCGACCTTTCCCCCGAGCAGACCGACATCCTCCTGGAGCCGTGCAATCTGGTTGTGAAGGTTCTGCGTATCGTTTCCAGACATCGTCCTCTCCCTGCCGCCGCCACGGCACGGCCTCTCGGCCTACTGGCGGATCATGTACACCGGACGAGCACCCCATGTGCCCAATCACGGTGTAGCACGGTGAGTATGCCATACGCGTCCATTAGTGTCAATGAGAAAAGCCCCACCCCGCGAGGTGGGGGTGGGGCTCTAGCGGACGGGCAGATGGCGCGATGCCGTCCTACACGTGCAGTCGCTCTTCGTTGTCCGGCGCATCGTCGCAGTGCGCTATCACGATCAGTTTGCGTCCCGTGAGCGTTGTGGCGAGCTTCGCGACCCGTTTGCGTACATCATCGGGCACGCGCTTGCTGAAGGAGATATCCGCGCCGACCGCCTCCGGTGAGAGCGTCACATGGATATCTGGCATGGGGCGCGTGCTCTTCAGTACACGCTGCTCGAACGCGGCGAGGCGTTCGGTGAAGGTTCGGGCGATTGCGAGAAGCTCGCACAGCTCATTGCGAAGTTCCGGATTCATGGTGTCCATGTCCTCTCCTCTCCTCTCCTCAGAAAACACCGATGTAGCTGGCGTAGGGGTCTTCCTCGCGTATCGGCTTGTGCGTGTTTCGGTGCGCCTCCTCCACCACCCCGCGGATGGTATCATCGCTCGCACCTGCTGCGCGCGCCTCCGCGACGATGGCCTCGGCCTGCCTTCGGCACATCGCGGGGAGGCCCTCGACGCACTGCTCCACGGTCGGGGCACCGTGATGTCCGTACATGCCACTCGCGTTCGGTCCCATGTTGTACGCGAAGCGATCCGTCGCCTCCGGTGCGTGCGCGCGGCCGTCTCGCATGAGGGCGGTGGCGCGTTCTCTCCAGCTTGTCATGTCGTCTCCCTCTCCACGTCCTCGCGTGGAACATTGAGGTTGTCAAAGGATACCTGCAGCATAGCACCGCGTCCGCCCTGTGTCAAGGTGCGCGGCGGCCCGTGGGCTGCTATGCTTGAGGGGAAGCCCGGGTGGTGGAATGGCATACACGCGGCGCTTAAACCGCTGCGCCCGAAAGGGCTTGTGGGTTCGAATCCCACCCCGGGCATCGTTGATGCACACACCGAACAGCGCACATGACTGATCGCCTCATCGCAACCGAAGAGCGTACCGACGACGCCACGCTCGACCTCACACTCCGGCCGCAGACGTTCGGCGAGTACGTGGGGCAGACCAAGGTCAAGGAGACCCTGGCGATTGCGATGCAAGCCGCGGCGAAGCGGCGGGAGGCGATTGAGCATGTGCTGCTCCACGGCGCACCCGGCTTGGGGAAGACGACGCTCGCGCACATCATCGCGAAGGAGCTCGGTGTCGCGATCCGCGTGACGAGCGGCCCGGCGCTCGAGCGCGCGGGCGACCTCGCAGCGATCCTCTCCAACCTCCAGGACGGTGATGTGTTGTTCATTGATGAGGTCCATCGTCTCCCGAAGCTCATCGAGGAAGTCCTCTACCCCGCCATGGAGGATTTTGCGCTCGACCTCGTGCTCGGTCAGGGTCCCGCTGCGCGGACGGTGCGGCTCGATCTTCCCAAGTTCACCATCGTTGCCGCCACGACGCGCATCGCGCTCCTCTCCGCGCCGCTCCGCGACCGGTTTGGGCACCAGTTCCACCTCGAGTCGTACCGCGTGGAGGAGATCGCCGCGATCCTCGAACGCTCCGCACGCATCCTTGGTGTGCGCCTCGCCACCGATGCGCGCGATGAGCTCGCGAAGCGTGCGCGCGCAACGCCGCGCATCGCGAATCGCCTCCTCAAGCGCGTGCGTGACTACGCGGAGGTGAAGGGCGATGGGCAGGTGCAGCTCGCACTCGCGCACGCGGCACTCGCGCAGCTCGAGGTGGACGCGCTCGGCCTCGACGCGCTCGACCGCACCATCCTCACCACCATCATCGAGAAGTTCGCCGGCGGTCCCGTCGGCCTCTCCACGATCGCCGCCGCCACCAATCAGGAGGCCGCGACCATCGAGGAGGTCTACGAACCCTTCCTCCTCCAGCTCGGCTTCCTCGACCGCACCCCCCGCGGCCGCATCGCAACCCCGCGCGCGTACGAGCACCTCGGTATCCCCATTCCCGCTGGAGTAGCAACGCTCCTCTAAAGCGAATCCTCTTGCTTCTGTCATTGCGAGGAGTGAGTCCGCGAGCGACGCGGCAATCCCGGTCATCACAGGACGAATGCGCGTGCCGTTGTTGTCGGATGGGTCTGCTGATGACCGGGATTGCCACACCTCGCGGACTCGGTTCGCAATGACACAGGATTGTTTTATGACCCTCACCCTCATCCATCTCCTCTACCTCTTCTACGGCTTCCTCGTACTCTTCGGCGTGCTCGCGCTCGCCGCGATCTGGCACATGGTGAAGTTCGGGACGTATGGCACGCGCAACTACGTCGCCCTCTTCCTCTTTCTGGCCGGAGTATCCGTCGTCATGTGGGGCACGTTCACGCTCCTGCGCGATGTGGACTGGTCACGGCCACTGCTCCAGGGTCTGACGCTCCGCGCGCCGTCACGCATCTCGCTATGAACATCTCAACACTCATCCATCAGAAGGCATACGAGACGCGCGTCCTCGAGCTCCGGCGGCACTGGCTCTTGCTCCTCAAGCGCGTGATCGTCTGGGCCGCGCTCGCCGCGATCCCCTTCGGGCTGTTCGTCTTTCTCCGCGTGAACGTTCCGGCAATCCTCGCGCACCCCGTGGCGTACCCCGCGCTCGTGCTGGGTTTTGGCGCGTTCGAGCTCTCGATGTGGCTCGTCTTCTTCACGATGTTCATTGACTACGAGCTGGACCTCTGGGTCATCACGAACGATCGGCTCGTCTCCATGGAGCAGCACGGGCTCTTCGCGCGGACCGTTGCCGAGCTCGACCTCTGGCGCGTGCAGGACGTCACGACAGACGTGCGCGGCGTGTTCCCCACGTTCTTCAACTACGGCAACGTCCACGTGCAGACCGCCGCTGCAACCGAGCGGTTCTTACTCGAAGATGTCCCCGACCCCAACGCGGTTCGCACGTTCATCCTGGAGATGGCGGATGTTGATCGGCGGTTCCACCACAGCGACGCGATGCCGCCACCTCCGGTGACCACCCCGTGAGCGATGGCGCAAGAGAACGCCCCAGCACCGTGATGGTGCTGGGGCGTTTTTGGTGCTCCCTCAGAGCGGGAGCGGGACGATCTTTTCGGGGTGCAGGCGGGCGCTGCGACGGGCGCGTTCCAGTGCGTCACCGCAGCGCAGCTCCCATGCGCCAGTCCTCACCGTATTCTCTTCCGGAGCGAAGCGCGTACATGTGTCCTCGTTCCAGAGTTGATCCGGCGTGACGCCCATGTGCTGCGCCGCGTACGCGACGGCGAGTTCGAGGTTCTCGTTCTCCGCCTCGACGCTGCCGATGAGTGCCATGGCGAGGTTGAAACGTACATCCGGAACCGTCACGCCGGCGAGTTGCATGAAGCGGTGTACTTCGCGTAGCGTGTCCACGGTGATGCTTCTGCTCCATCGCTCGCCAACGATGCGGTCGTTCGCAACCTCCACGCGACTCTCATGCGGGAGGTCCGGGAGGACGGCTTCGATGGATGCCCATCGCGCGTTCGCGGCATCGGCGTAGCCGTACGTCCGCGCCCAGGAGTACGACCGTTCGTCGAAGCCGTAGTGCTCCCCGATGGCGACGACATTCGCGGGACGCTCGGAGAGGTCGCGCTCGATGAACGCGTGGCGGTACGCTTCCCTGAGCGCGGCCTCGGCGAGGCCGGCCATGGAAGCGTGTTCCACGCCCATGGCGGCGGCGATGCGATCCACCGCGGCGAAGTCGAGCGCGCGGAGCTTCTCGCTGATGACTTGCTCGACGATGTCGTTCTGCGAGATGTGCCACGGCATGTTGCCGAGGAGGAACGCGAATTGCGGCATGATCTCCGGCACGAGGGTTTCGCGCCCGCTCCGCAGGAGGGTCTGCAGCTCATTGCGATACGCGGACTCCGCGACCCGGGCGCAGGCCCCCGGGTGCGCGTAGTTGGTGTGCGCGCCATGCACCGCGACGGCCTGTTCGTGGAACAGCGTCGCTAACGATTGCGCGGCATCCACATCGTGCAGCGCCACCGCGCGATTGAGCAACAGGGCGAGGTATCCGGGTCCGCCGAGGTCCCCGCTACCGGTGGCCACGGCGGTGCGCACGCGCTTCATCGAGCCCGTGGATTGGGCGCGATCGGTGGTGTAGCTCTCGAAGCGA
The DNA here is from genome assembly GCA_030647005.1 of bacterium. Lineage (NCBI taxonomy): Bacteria > bacterium. The sequence continues at coordinate 65,472 of JAUSKG010000034.1, read as the reverse complement.
CACATGGCGATCCCGATGTCCAGCGCGTGCATCTCGTGGAGGTGCCCCGTGTTCGCCGCGAGGACTTCGCGGTACGCGGCGACGGACTCGGCGATCGCGGAGCGGAGCTCCGCGGAATCGAGCGTTTGGGCGCGGGCCTCGTAGCTCGCGTCCCAGGCGACGCTCACCTCGCCGACGCACACGTTGTTGCCGACCGCATCCGTTCCGCCTTCGGCGCTCAGATCCTTGTACAGCGCACTGCGCCCGTCCGCCGCGATCGCCACAACGATGTCGCAGCTTCCGGTGTTGTTTGCTACGTGTTGCGTGCCGACCGCGGCGCAGCCACCTGCCACCGCGAGAACACAAGCGAGCATGATTCTCATCTCGGACTCCTCTATCTGTTCGATTGGGAAAGCGCGCCGCAATCCGGCACGGACCACGCTGCAGCAGTGCAGCGGGACTAATCAGTAGACCATATTTTTGGCAGATTGTCAAGTGCTTGGCTCAACGGAGCAAATATGCAACCGTAGAACTCATGGAGATCGTTACTATTGTGTGATTCCAACCTTTTTTCTTTGTCATTTCGAGCGAGTCCGCTAGCGAGAAATGACAGAGGCACATAGAATATCCTAGGCCTACGCTGTTTTTGGGCCATCCGGACGGGCGGGTATAAAACCCGCCCCTACGCGATTCCCGTGGCGATTGGGCATCTCATCCTCCTTGCGTTGCGCGTACCCCGTAGGGGAGGGGTTTACCCCCTCCCGTTCCGCACCGACGCGCCGTCATGGGTCGAGCATCAGAAAAACCACCGGATGGAGTTTCCGGTGGTTTTTCGTCGCGATGCTTCCTACTCGTAGATCTTTCGGAGCTGGATGCCCTGGTAGTAGTGGTGGAGGATGGACTGCCAGACCCAGCCCTGGTTGGCGAGCTCCATGGCGCAGCGCTGGGCGAGGCCCACGCCGTGGCCGAGTTCGCGCTTGCCGGCGCAGACCGGATCGGACACGCCGGTGAGCCAGCCCTTCGTGGCACCGCCCCAAACCTCGTGCCAGCCCTTCGTGGCGCCGTTCGACTGCGCGAAGTACGGTGTGACGGCGACATCGCCGCCGTACGTCACCACGATGCCGCGTGTTGCTGCGACGGCCTCCGTGAGGCGCGGCCGTCGCTGTGCCGCGTTCTCGCCGCGGTATACCTGATCACGCGCATCGTTGCGCAGGATGAACTCGCCCTTCGGGTACTTGCCGCCCTGCTCGATGTGGTAGAGCGCGAACGAGCGCGCGGCCACCACCTGGGCTTTGTGGAACTCGGGGTGTGCCGAGTCGCTCGTCTCGACGAGACCGCGGAGGTAGTCCTCAAGGCCAAGCTCATTGATCGCCCAGAGCCGATCCGTGTGCGGGACGTACCGTACCTCGAGAATGCCGCGGAAGATGTTGTCCGCGGTGTTGCCCTCCCAGGAGAGCTTATCCGTGTAGTAGGGGAGCTGCATGAGCGCGCCGCTCTCCACCGGAATGAATCGGAGCGGCTCGTCGAGCGTGTACCAATCCGTGCCGTACTTGAGGCGGTAGGTGCCATCGGACGGCTTGTAGTCCACCGCGACGCTCTCGTTTGCTTTTGCCACGAGGACCTCGTTGCCGCTCTCCTCGATCACACGGAAGGCACTCTTGGAGGTGACAACGTGCGGGAACCAGACGCTCTCCTTTGGCTCCATGTACTCAATACCCACGCGAATTTTGGGCTCCTCGGGGTAGCGAATGATCTCGGCAACGAAGAACGGATCGGTACCATCGGTGCCTGCGGCGGCGAGGATGGTGGATGGGGCGGTCGCGTCCTGCGGGATTGAGGTCTGCGCGGTGGTGATGGAGAGCGACGGCGTGACGACCATCGTCACCTCGGTCTCCGATCCATCGAGCGTGCGACCATCGAGCGTGCGGAGGACGAAGGTGTCCGTGTACGTCCCCGCCTCCATCGGCGCGCGGAACGACGCGGTGAAGAGCGCGAGTGATCCAATGGCGAGGGCGTCCTCATCCTGGAATGTCGCGCGCATCGTATCAATCCAGTTGTCCGCCATGAGCCGGCTGGGCGCGTTCGGCGTGAGTCGTTCGAGGATCGCGGTGGAACCCATGCCGCGCTTCCAGGTAAACGTGCTCTCGTTCTTGAATCCGAGGGAGAGGTTCACGGTGTCGCCCGCAGTGATCGTGACAGGCATGTGGTGCGAGCGAATGAGGAGCGGCGCGCGCTCGCCTGCGGCATACGCGGTCTCAATGCCAAGGATCGTGTGGACGGCTTCGCGCGTGCTCATGGATGCATCAATGCGGCGCTCGATGAGCGTGAGCCAGTACGATACTGCCAGGACACAAACAAGCGCCACGGCAATGGTTGCCGCGGACGCTGCGAGCGTTGCGCCACGCTGAGGAGCCATAGGCATCTGCTTCCGGCACGTCTTCCATCCGATTTCGATGCGGCATGCACGCGAGACCGACGCGGCGTTCACGAGCGTGCTACCGGCACCAACGAACTGCGCGGACGCGCCGCCCGTGAGATCGGCAAAGGTGAGCTGTCCGGTGGTGAAAGTCGCGTCAGCGTTCGGCTCGAGGCCACCGACGCGCTGCGCGAGGTCGGGGATACCCATGTTGGTGTGGCTGTTGGTTTTTTCGGAGCAACTCGCTCAATGCTTTGGAGCGGGTCGCATTCCGTTTCGCTCAACCGAGCGAACTCGAACTAGCACCTAGTATCAGTATACCATAGAATGGAGGTGCTCCTCAAGCTTTGGGATTATGACCATGACACGGCGGATCATTTCGCAGTCCGGCATCCAGCTCGCGGGGAAGCTCGCGGGGATTGCGTTTGGGGTAGCGGCGATCGCGATTATCACGCGCGCGCTCGGCCTCGCGGGGTACGGGAAGTACGCCACGATCATGGCATATCTCCAGCTCTTCGGCGTTGCGGTGGATTTGGGGTTGAATGTCCTCGCGCCGAGCGAGTTGGGACGGCTCTCCTCCTCGTCATCTCGAGCGAGTGATTCCTCTTCTTTCGTCATCTCGAGCGAGTATTCGAGTCGAGAGATCTCCGCGGCGGAACGAGGTTTCTCCGCGACCGCATCGGATTCGCTCGGTCGAAATGACGAACGAGCGGTCCTGCTCTCCAACATCTTCACCATGCGCCTCACCGTGGCGGTTGTGGTGTTCGCGGCGGCTGCGGCGGTGGCTTTCGTCATTCCCGTGTACGATCCCGTGGTGCGCGTCGGCATCGCGGCGGCGACGTTCTCGTTCCTCGGCATCGTGCTCCACCAGATTCTCTTGGCACCGTTCCAGGTGGCGCAGCGGATGGTCTGGCCGGCTATCGCGGATGTCGCGGGTCGCGCGCTGCTCACGGCGGGCGTCGCGTTCGCCGCGTGGCGGGGGATGGGTATCCTCCCGATGGTGTGGGCGACGGTCATCGGCAACGTTGCGATGTTCGCCATCACGTTCATCGCCGCGCAGCGCATCGTGCGCGTCCGGCTCGCGTTCGACTTCCCGCTCTGGAAGCGCATCCTGACGAAGAGCTGGCCCGTCGCGCTCTCCATCATCTTCAACCTCGTCTACCTCCGCGCGGACACCGTCATCCTCTCGTTCGTGCGGCCGGAGGAGGAGGTGGGCATCTACGCCGCGCCGTACCGCCTCCTCGATGTCGTCACGCAGTTCCCGCACCTCGTCATGGGGCTCGTGCTCCCGCTCCTCGCGGCGGCGTGGGCAACGGGTGATCGCGCGGCGTTCCGGCATCGCCTCCAGCGCGTGTTCGACGGGCTCGCGTTCCTCGGATTCCCGCTCGCCGCGGGTGCCCTGGCACTGGGCACGCCGATCATGGCGTTCGTGGCGGGGAGCGACTTCGCGGTGTCCGGTCCGATTCTCGGCGTGCTGTCGCTCGCGCTCCTGGGCATCTTCCTCGGCCAGCCGTTCGGCTACGCGATCGTCGCGCTCGAGCGGCAGCGTGCGATGCTCTGGGGGTACGCTGCAGTGGCCGCGGTCACGCTCATCGGCTACTTCGTCTTCATCCCGCGCTACTCGTACTGGGGCGCTGCGTGGATGACCGTCGCGTCCGAGATCGCTATCGCCGTTGCGACGTTCGCCGTCGTGCGCCGTACGTCCGCAGTGCGCCTGGACCTCCGCATCCCCGTCGCCGCGCTCCTCGCCTCCGGTCTCATGGCGCTCGCCGTCCTCGCGGTTCCCGCGTGGCACATCATCCCGCGCGTAGCACTCGGGGTGATCGCGTACGGTGCGGCCGTACTCCTTATTCCATGGACGCGCCGGATGGTCGTCGCGTTCCGCGCGTCGTAGTATGCCCTACGCCCTCGCGCTCCTCCCCTACGCCGCTGTTGCCTGGTATCGCCCCCGTCTTGCACTCGGGGTACTCCTCGCGTTGCTGCCGACGTACCTCGTGCGGTTCGAGGTGCTTGGGATTCCGATGACGCTGTTGGAAGGAATGGTGTTGGTATTGGCGGTGGTGGTGCTGGGGTGTGGGCGGGGGGGACACCCCCTCTCGCTCCCCCTCAAGATGAGGGGGAGGACTATAGCGGCGGCGTCGCCGTTTGCGGATCGCATGGTCGTGCTCGCGGTGCTCTGGGTTGTCGCGGGGTTGCTCGCGGCGATGTGGTCGGATGCGGGGGCGGCGGCGTGGGGTATCTGGAAGGCGTACATCGTGGAGCCGGTGTTGGCGTATTTTGTGATTCGGGCACTCAACATTTTCAGTCCGCTCCGCACCATCGTATTGCCGATCCTCGTTGGCGCAGCGGGCGTTGCGGGAGTGGCGATCTGGCAGCACTGGAGCGGCTACGGGATTCCGTTCCCGTGGTTCGATGTCGCGACGCGGCGCGTGACGAGCGTGTTCGGATACCCGAATGCGGTGGGGTTGTACCTCGCGCCGCTCGTGCCGCTCGCGTTCGGGATGGTGGCGATTACGCGGCGGCGAACACCCCCCCTCTAGAAGAGGTGGGGGAACAGAGCATCGTGCACTCCGTGCTCGCGCTCATCTTCCTGTTCCTCGTCGGCATCGCGGCGATTGCGGCGGTGTTCTTCACGAGAGGCGCGGGGGCAATGGTTGCGGTCGTCGCGGGCTTCATCGCGCTCGTCGCGTTCAAAGTGTGGAAGTCGTTCGTCGCGCGACATGCGCGCGGGATTGCGGTGACGATTGTCGTTGGGTGGGTTGCGGCGTGCCTCCTCATCACCGCATGGCTGCCGTTCCAGCCCGAGCGGCCGCGGGACGGGAGTACGGTGTGGCAGAAGCTCACGTTCCAGCAGTGGTCTGGCAGCGTGCGGCTCTCGCAGTACCGCGAGATGTGGGGGCTCCTTGCCGACCATCCCGTCCGCGGTGCCGGACTCGCTGGCTACCCCATCGCCATCCAGCAGTACAAGGAGAAGCAGGATGTCGAGACGTTCGTGTATCCGCATAATCTCCTCCTCGCCGTGTGGTCAGAGCTCGGGCTCCTCGGGCTCCTCATCTTCCTCGTGCTCCTCATCGTGTTCTTCACCCGCGCGTTCGCAACGTGGCGCTCCGCGTCCATCATCGCAGCGATGTGTGCACTGCTCATCTTCGGCCTCGTGGACATCCCCACATTCAAGAACGACCTCGCCATCCAGTTCTGGACCCTCCTCGCCCTCGGCACGCTCCCGCTTGTGCCTACGCGTGAATTCTCTCCGTGAGACCGTTGAAAAAATGGTGTAGCGGAGGTCTTCAGACCTCCATCCGTCTCGCGCTGTACGTGGAAACCTAAAGGTTTCCGCTACATCGGACAGGCAGATGGTGCATGTTCGGACTTTTTCAACGGTCTCTCCATGAGTTGATTCCCGCGACGCAATGCGCTACGCTATGCTTGTCCTGTGACCGAAGCTGGCGCGATAGCGCCAAGGATGGAGGGGTGTCCGAGAGGTTGAAGGAGCAGGTCTCGAAAACCTGTATACCCGCAAGGGTATCGAGGGTTCGAATCCCTCCCCCTCCGTTTTTGCAGAAAGGAAAACGCCCGCGAGTCGCATGGTGCGATCGCGGGCGTTTCGTGTTGCGAGTGGAGTGGCGCCACCGATAGCTAGTCGGTGCGGTACGCGCCGGTCTCGGTGTTGAAGGGGCGGACGATGACTTCGATCCGCCAGCTATCACGGAAGTACTCTCGTGCGGCGATGTGGAGGCACTCCGCGAGTCGGTTGAGGACGTCCTTCGTGCGATCCGGTTTCTCGAAGAGGAAGTCCACGATGATGCCGACCGTCTGGTTGTCGGGCAGTGCCATCAGCGCGCTCCCGCCAAATGTGACCGTGACGAGATGTGGTGCCGTGATGCCCGGCACTGCAGCCTCCACGGCTGCACTGCGGAGTGCGTTTGCCATGCTCATCTGCCATTCCTCCGTCTTGTGACACGGCCAGTTTCGTACTTCGATGAACGGCATCATGCACCTCCTTTCCAGTGTGCGTGTTGCATGATGATGACATCACGATACCACATCCTGCGACGTTTGTCAAACGTCGCGTAGGCGGTTTGCACGCAAAGGAAAACGCCTCGGTGGCCGGTGGGCCAGCGAGGCGTTTGGGTGTTCAGGGACGGTAGACGCGCCAGTGGAGGGCGCAGCGGCTGCGCTCCGCGTGGTAGCGCAGCGCGTACTCGTGGGTGGTGGTGCGATGGAGGAGGAAGCCGCCGCTCTGCGGGTTGCGCTGCTCGTGTTCTGCGATCATGACCGTGCAGTTGTGCGCGAACAGTTGCCAGACGCGCAGCACAGCTTCGTGGTCGAGCGTGCAGTGCTGGGTGGCCGTGAGGAGCACAGCGCGCCAGGTGTGCGCGTGCGGGTACGCATCGTGGGCCGCGCCGAGCACCGGGCCGCTGAGCGGTTCGGTGTCGTCACCTTCCGGAAAGAGGAGCGCGTCGAGCCCGATGGTTCCGGAGATCGTGTTGGGGGTCTCCGTCGCGATGGCGTGGAGCACGCCGAGCCAGGACTGGAGGATTTCTTTTCGCGCGAGGGAGCTCTCGGCGATGACCTCTACGATCGTGGGCTGAAGGCCCCGTTCGACCATGCCCACGGCTTGCACGATGTACCGAATGGCCGCACGTCCGACATCGCCGAACCGCGCCACGATCTCGGGTTCGAGTTGCTTTCGGACGTACCGTTGAGCGGCCGTTATCGGCATCGCGCGCTCCTCCGTGTACCGCGCTTGCTCTCGGAGGAGGTAGTTGTTCACTGCATCGAGAAGTGCGTCCTCCGGCATGCACGCGAGCAGGCGTTCCTCGTTCTCCTCGATGATCTGCTGCGAGGTTGTCGTTTGGATCATGGATTGCTCCTCTCGTTGCCGTGGTTGTTGTTCAGCGAGCATTCACCCGCAGCACGCGACGGGCGATGAGCTCGTGGGTTGCGAGGCCGAAGATGCCGCCGGCGAACGCGCCGATGAGCACGAAGCCGAAGAAGTGCCCCGCGGCCGCGCCGAGCATCACGCACACGCCGCAGGTGAGTCGTCGCTCCGAGAAGATGCGGATGGAGAGCTCGCGGATGAAGCGCGCGAGGAAGCGGACGGCAGCGGCGCACTCACGGAGTACGAACTTTGGGAGGTGGTAGCAGAGGAAGATCGGTGGGAATACGTACCAGAGCATCCTTTTTGCCGTCGGTGTTCGGAGGATGCGGAGTTCGTGATCGCGGTTTGCGACGGGGTCAAGTGCGATGATGAGCCCGAAGATGGACGACAGGATCGCGCCACAGACCATCGTGCGGATCGCGCCATCAACAGTTCCCATGGGTGTCGTCCACCAGGAAAGTTCACCGGAGATGACGCTGCTTACGGCCAGCATTCCCACCATGCCCATGATGAGGAGTGCCGTCATCGAGGTGCCGATGAGCATCGCGAGCGGGAACACGACCCAGAAGTCCGCGGGCGACCTCCATGCCTTCGCGTCGCGCCACGCGCGCGGTGCCGTCGCGACGACGGTGCGCCACTCGTAGGAGAGGTAGCCGACGGCGCCACCCGCGATGATGCCGATCCACCAGAGTGCTACCTGTACCTCGAGCGCCACGAGCGAGCCGACGCCCGCTCCGAGTGCGCTCGCCAGGAATACTTTTCTGCTCTCGCGTTCCACGGTACACCTCCTCAGATTGTGTTGTGAACGAACGCGGATGCGCCATTCGACGCACCACGTTCCACCGTATCAGTGATGGGCGCGATGGTCAAGGTGCGTCCCCGTCATGGAGAACGCCCCGATCCGTTGGGATCGGGGCGTCAATCGTGAGGGGAGTTCAGGAGCGCGGGAGGAGGCCGGTCATCCTGCGGGCGTTTCGTGTGGCGCGGTGTCGTCCGCGCGGATCATGGTCTTCGCACCTTGCGTGAGGATCTCTTCCGGGAGCTCACGGAGAAACGCGATGTAGCGAGCGCGCTCGCCGCCCCAGGGGAGCTCGAGTAGGGTGTTGAGCTGGGTCTGCGCCGTGAGTCGGAGCTCTTTGAGCTGGTCCGACCACGTTTGGAGCTCCTCGTTGGTGCGGTCGCCCTGGTGGAACGCGGTGTTGAGCGCGCGGGTGTCGCGCGTGTGCCGCAGGACCATATCCTTGAGCTGCTCGATGATGGCGTCGCACGCACCCGTGGCGCTCCCCATTTCTGGGGGATCGCTGCGGGCCGGCGCCTCGGGTGGCGGCGCGATGTCGGAGAGCACGCCCGGGCACGCGGTCTCGATCTCGCGCACGAACGTCGCGGTGAGCTCGAGGAGGAGCTGCCGGAGACCCCGGAGCACGTCACCGTGGTGCGCGAGCAGCTGCTGGTCGGCGTCCGGATCGAGGGATGATCCGGTCACCTGCATGATCGCGACGATGTCGTGGTGGAGCACCACACGCAAAGTCTGTGCGATACTGCGGTCCTTGAGTATTCCGTCGTGTCGGAGGTGCTCGATATCGGACCAGTTGAATAGGAGCGACGGCGCGACTCGGACGGGAGTGCTCGTGTCCTCCGGCGTGGAGGAGAGCCGTAGGAGTGCAGCGTACAGCAGTGGAACGGCGGTCACCGCACGAACGCGCGAGAGGATGTCCCAGCAGGCGCGGTCCACGAGGAGCTCGTCGAGTTCCCAGCAAGCAAGCATCACCTCGCGAGATTCGGCAGGGGACGTGGGGACGTCTTCGCGCCGGTGCTCGCGGAGCTCGTGGTACACGCGCTCGAGGCACTCCAGGACGTTTCGGAGGTTCTTGCCGGTGAGCTCATGCCCCCAACCACCGTCGTCTCGCGGGAGTCCTCCCTCGCACGCGAGTGCACCGTAGAACGCGACGAGTCGTGTGAGCGTCCCGAGGTTCTCTGGTTGCGGTCCTTGCCCAAAAACATCGGACGGACGGGCGATGAGCGGGCATACGTGCTTCGCGAGCGTCAGGCGCGCCGTCCGACGCACGTCTTCATCATGTTCCGGTCCTTTCAGGGGACTCTCGCACCCGATGTCCGTGAGGAACGCGATGATTGCTTCGCGAGCGTCCCTACCCTCCTGTGTGTCGCGCCGCGCCCATCTCCCGTGCTCGCCGGTCGCGAGTACGACGCCCTGTACGAGTCCGCGCGCGGCATGTCCCGACGTGCGGAAGTCGGCGAACTCGCTGAACAGGTATATGAGACCCTCGCCAGCTGCGCGCCGACCCTGCTGCGCATTGCGCCACGGCCGTTCGCGTAGTACCTTTTCGATCCAACCCTCAACTCGAGTACTCATGGTGCGCTCCTCGCTCCTTCTCCGCATCGCCGTTCTCGGGCAGTGCCTAGGAGCATGTGCAATGAACGCCGCGCGCGGCCCTCGTTGGGCAGCGTGCGGTGTGATGCGCCCCATGCGCATCACCAGCGAGATCGTAGCACGACGGCGCGGTATCGTCAAGTGCTGCGTGTCCAAATGAGAAGCGCTCCGACGTGATGTCGGAGCGCGGGGGTGTGGGACGCTACGTGCGCGTCACGGTGAGGTAGTGGGCGGCCCGGAGGATGGCCGATGCTTGGAGGAGGTCGAGCGTGCGTTTCGGATGGAGGGCCTTTTGGTATTGTTCTCGGACCACCGTCCAGACAGCGGGAGCGATGGTGATGGCGGTGCTGCCGGCGGGCTGCACGCACATGGCATTGCCCGCCGCGACGAAAGAACTCACGGGCACCAGTGCCAGGACCGTTTCCGCGATGTCGTCCCAGGATGCGGCGACAACCGCAGCGACTTCCGGCACGCGTCGGTCGAGCTCCTCCTTCCCGACGATTTCGGTGAGCGTCGCGTAGGTCGCGAGGAGGTCCAGTGGCGATGCCGTGCTGTGCGTCGAAGCGAGGAACGTGGCGGCGAAGGCGAGGCGCTCCTCGCTCAGTGTGACGCGCGATGCGAAGCCCGCAACATCGAGCCACTTGAGCCTCCACGCATCGTACCAGAAGTCGTTGTTCAATGCGTCTTCCTGGAGGAGCCGGAGAAACGCAGGCCATGCGTACGCGTAGTCCGTCAGGCGGGACCACGCGATGATTTTCAGCGACGTGAGCGCGGTGAGCTCGTGGCGACGAAAGCCCGAGCGAGCGTCCACAGCGTAGTTCACGCATCGCGCGAACGCCTCGTCATCGAGGAGCGCGCGGAGCTCGGTGACGAGCGGCGGCAGGTTTTCCGTCCAGAGCGCCATGCGTTCCTCGAACGTGGGCGGGAGGAGTGCGGGCGGCTCGGCGACCGCGTGCGGGTGCTCTCCCGATTCGATGCGCGGAGGCGTCTCCGATGGTGGCGCGGTGCCGGTGATGATGCCCGGGTGCACATCCTCTATATCGGACACGAGCATCGCAGCGAGCCTGCCGATGACCTCGCATTGGCTGGTTGCGATGAGGAGGGCAACGAGGTCATCACGGAGGTCTTCATGATGGGACGCGATGAACGCATGGTCCGTGAGCTGGCCATTGCGACGGAGCAGCTCGACTTCCCACCACGGGAACTGCAGTGGCGGGAGGTGGTATCGTGCGATGCTCTGCACCGCGCTGTAGAGGTCAGGGACCGCCTCGATGGCGCGCACATGCGCGAGGGAGTCCCACCAGCGCTGGGAGGAGAAGAGCGTATTGAGCCAGCGCATGGCGTGGAAAGCGTCTGCCTCGACGTTTGTATCCGAGGAGGGGTGGCGGTAGTGCCGCCGCAGCTCTTCGTACGCACGCTCGAGCATGTCGCAGACGATGCGCTGCTCCGGTTCGGAGAGCTCCGAGACGTACACGCGGCCACTCCCGGCAAACGGTTGCGCGCTGTAGAACGAAGCGAGCGTCACGAGTGTCTGGAGGTGCTCCGTCCCCTGCACGAGGATCGGCGCAATGCGCGTTGCGAGCGTCTTGCGCGCGATCCCGCGCGTCAGGCCCGACTCCCTGGAGTTCGGTAGTTCGCTGCCGATGTCGCAGAGGAACTCCACGATGGCGAGGCGCAGGTTGCGTCCCGTCATGGTGGAGAGATTTCTCCCCGCAGCGTCCGCGGTGATGTCAATGCGCTCGATGAGATCGCACGACTCGATTTCGCTCGTCTGCGGGTCTGCGAATCGCGCGAAGAACTCCGTGAGTCCGCTGGGGCGCTCGCGTCTCTGTGCGTCATGCGGCGGCCGCCAGGGGCGCTCGCGGAGGGCCTCCGTGAGGTCGGTGTAGGAATCGGGTGCTGCGTACCTGCATGGCTCTGCCATGGGTTCCATCCTTTCGCTCTGTGCCACCGCATCGCGGTAGCACTGTTGGAATGAGCCGAGTTCCAGCCGATGCGCGCTGCGCATCGCTACATGCAAGGTACCAGGTTGTCGTCCGGTTGTCAAGCGTCTGTGGTAGGATGGATATCCTAATCCAATATGTTTCGTCATCTCGACCCCGTTCGACTCGCGGACTCGCTCAGGGCAGGCTCCGCAACAGAGAGCGGAGAGATCTCTCTGGTGTGAAGTTTTCCCATAGAACGTGAGATTTCTCGGCTTCGTTCGCCCGCGCGCTCACTCCGCTCGAAATGACGAGAGGGAGATGCAGCGTGTAAAACAACGCGAGGGAATCTTACAGATGAATTCCTATGCTCGAAGCACTCGTGCTCGGTGCCATTCAGGGAATGACGGAGTGGATCACGATCTCCTCGGACGGGATGATCGTGCTCGCGCGCACGGTGCTCTTTGGCCACACGGATGTGCGGGAGTCCATTGACGTGGCACTCATGCTCCACTTTGGGACGATGGTTGCGGCCATCGTGTACTTCCGGCGGGATGTCGGCGAGCTCCTGCGGGAGCTCGGGCGTGTCATTACGCGTCGGGAGCGAGGCGCGTCTCGAGACCTGCTCTGGTTCCTCATCGGGACAACGCTCATCTCCGGTGCGCTCGGGCTCGTGCTCCTCGAGGGGTTTGGCCGCGCGATCCAGGTGATTGGCTCCACGAGCGGCGCGGCGACGATTCGGGTGATCGTGGGTGCGATCGGGGTGTTCCTCATCGCCACGGGCGCCATGCTCCTGTCCGCGCGCAAGCGGCAGGCCGCGGCGGTGCCGCGTCAACGGATCACGCTGTTCGACACGGTGCTCCTCGGGGTCATGCAGGGATTTGCGGTGCTCCCCGGGCTCTCGCGCTCCGGCCTCACGATCATGGCGCTCCTCCTCCGGAAGTTCGATGGGCAGCAGGCGCTCCGCCTGTCGTTCCTCATGTCCATCCCCATCGTGTTTGCGGGGAACCTCGTGCTGCTCCGCAACGGCGCACCGTTCGATGCGACGCTGCTCTGGGGCCTCCTCACCTCGTTTGCGTTCGGGATTGCGACGATCCACGCGTTCATGGCGTTCACCCGTCGCGTGAACCTCGGCGTGTTCGTCATCGTCATCGGCATGCTCACGATTATCGCCGCTCTTCTCTCGCGTGTGCTATGATGGAGATGAAAAATACGCTATGGATAAGCTCACCGTCGTGCGCGCGCGACAGGCAGTGCTGACGTTCATCGCAGCGTTCGTATTGCTCGTCCCGAGCGCAGCACACGCGGCTGCCGGCCTCACGCCGGCGAGCCGTTTTTATTTCTTCGATCTCACGTTCGAGCGCGTCGCGCTCGCGCTGACGATCAATCCGGAGAAGAAGGCCGCGCGTGCGCTCCGCTACGCACAGGAGAAGGTGGAGGAGGCGCAGGTGATCGCGGAGCGCGCACCGGAGCGTGTGCTCGTCGTGCAGGTGATCGCGCAGCGATATGTGCAGCTCGCGCAGGAGCAGGCCGATGTATCGGGAGTGGATGGCACCGCCGATGCGATTGATGCGGCGGTGACGACGCAGCTCGCGCAGCAGACCCGGGTGTTTACGTCCATCGCGGCGCAGCTCACCGCACCGGAACAGGGCGGCGATGCGGATCGCTCGGTCATCGCCGAACAGATTCTCGATCGTCTCGCATCCGTGCCAACACCGGCTCTTGCGCAACCGGAATCCGCACCCACCGCGACCGCGCCACCCGCGCCGGTTCCCGTCCCCGTCTCCACGCCAGCTCCGTTCGCTCCGCCTGCGCGCGTATCGAGTGGTGGAGTTGATGCGGTGCCGGTGGTGACACCCGCTCCCGAGCGAGTGCTCGAACGCACGATCCCTGTTGTCTCGGGCGTGCCAGAACAGGATGCTTTTGCTCCGGCACCATCCGTCCCCGATGCGGTTGCGGCCCCGGGAGTGGAAGCAGCAGCCCCGGCATTCGTCGGTGTTGCCGTGCCGGCTCCCGATCCGCCGCGTGGTTTTTTTGGACGGGTCGCTGCGCGATTGCGTCCGGCAAGCGGTACGCCGACCGTCACTCCCGTTCCGGTGTCGCCATCGGAAGTGCCACAAGCACCATCGTGCCCGGGATTCACCAATGATACTTGTGGTGGAATGTGCGGTGACGCGAACGAGCGTTGCGTTCGTGACGCGACGACCGCGGCGACGTGCTACGCGTGCGTCGTTGCGTGCGAACCGGACGAGTTTACCTCCTACGATCAGTGTGCGCAGGCGTGTGGCACCCTGCACACCATCACGACGCGCAATGGCAGCGATGGGTTGTTCTGTTGCAGCTGCGGGCCGGAGATCGTTGCCGCGCCTGAAGACGTGCCGGTTGTGGTGTCGCCACCTCTTTTGGAAACGCCCGATGACGTCGTGCTCCTCCCTCCTGAGGATGGCGAGCCGATTGCGCCACCACCAGAGGATGTGTCTGAGCCGGAACCCGAACCACAGCCCGATCTCATTGCTGAGTCCTACGACATCACGCCGGAACGTGCGATGATGGTGTACCGCAACGTCGGCGGTACGATTGCTGATGCGTACCAAGTACTGTTCCAATGGGTGAACGCGGAGGGTGCGGTGCAGGATGCCGTTGCGATGGTGCGCGTCGGCAGTGCTGCCGGCTCCTCCACGTTTGTGGACGCGGCAACAACGACCGTCGAGCGGACGCGTGGGCGCATGTTCAAGCGCGCGGAGCCGTTGTTGCTGAGCGCGTTTCTCGCCGATCGTCCGGCGGATGCAACCCTGCTCCAGATGGTCCTTGACGAAGGAGGTGCGATTGCCGAGGCGAACGAGGAGAACAATACGCTTGCGATCCCGTTTGCACTCCCCAATCTCCAGATCATCGCACCCACCATTGCCGATGGCGCGCTCACCTTTTCGTACCACAACACCAGCGCGACCGTCATCATGACGCCGTTTGCCATCGAGCTCCAGTGGCTCGACGCTGCGGGTGGGCGCCTCGGTGCGCCGCGCTCCATTGCGGTGGAACACGTTGCGCCGTTCGAGCGGGTCACCCTACGCTCCGCGCACGCCGTCGCGTCCTACACCACCGGTCGCATGTTCTCGACTGCACACGATGAACCGCTCGCGACGTACCTCGTCAACCGTCCGGCGGGCGCGACGCAGTTTCGCATCGCGCTCGATGCGGGTGCGGTACTCCTCGAGGAGACACGAGACGACAACGCGGCGGTCGTGCACCTCCCGCTCCCCGACCTCGCCATCACGGAAGCGGGTTTTGTCGGCGGTGATGCCGGTGCGTTTGCGGCACGGGTCTCCAACATCGGCACGACGCGCATCGGGAGTGCATTCCACGTCGCATTCCAGTGGTTGGACGGGGAACGCCAACCGCTCGGTTCCCCACGCTCCATCGCGTACCCCGCACTCGATGCCGGTGCGACGACCGGCATCTCTTCGGCAACGTCCACGGTATCCTACCGGAGCGGTCTGCTCCGGAGCATGGAGACACAGTCGCTCGCCGCGTTCCTCACCGACCGACCGGATGGCGCGGCATTCCTTCGGGTCGCACTCGACAGCGCAGGGACGCTCGACGAGTCCGATGAGTTGAACAACATCGCGGTGCTCGACGCACCCGCGCTCCCGCCGCCCCCGCCGCAACCATCCGCACTCGCAGACCTCACCATCGTGGGTGCATCGCTCACCGCGGACGATCTCGTCTTC
The DNA here is from genome assembly GCA_030647005.1 of bacterium. Taxonomy (NCBI): domain Bacteria; species bacterium. Next base: position 50,156 of record JAUSKG010000034.1, on the reverse strand, counting down.
ACCGTGCAGAATGACGGCGCAGGCGCAACGGATGGCGCGCGCGTGCGCGCGGACATCGTGTGGCGCACGGCAGATCGGCAGGCGACGGGCCAGCGCTACTTCGTGGACCTCGCGCCGATCGTCGCGGGTGGACGCATCACACTCCATGCGCGTGATGTGCAGGTGTCGTACGAGTTCCGGGGCGGGTGGTGGGGTCGCACGCAGGTCTCGACGATCGCCCTCACCGAGGTGCTCCGGATGCCACCGCGCGATGCGACGCACCTCCACCTCACGCTCGATCCGGACCATGTGATTCGCGAGACGAACGACGGGAACAACGCGGTGCTCCTCGAACGTCCGCGCGCCGATCTCCGCATTGCGGACGCGCACCTCGTGGATGCATCGCTCACGTTCGCGGTGGTGAACGATGGGCCGGGCATCACGGGCGGTGATGTCTCCGTCGGCCTCCTCTGGCTGGACGGCAGCGGCACTCCCATTCCCGGCGGCGAGCGCGTCCTCACGATGCTCCCCATTGCACCTGGAACATCCGCGCGCATGAGCGCGGCCGATACGATGCTCTCCTTCGCCTACGCCAATCATCGTCCCCAACCATCGAGCCAATCGCTCGCGCAGTTCCTCCAGCAGCGACCGAGCACCGCAACCGCACTCCGCATCACGGCAGATGTGACGGATGCAATTCCCGAGCGGGATGAGGAGCACAACATCGTCACCCTGCCGCTCCCGCTGCCGGACCTCCAGCTCGTTGCCGCAGCAACCGGCATCGAGGCGAGCGGCGACACGTTCCGTATCACCATCGCAAATCGTGGTGCAGCGCGCGCCACGCCCGCCACGCTCACGCTCCAGTGGGTGGATGCCGCCGGCGGGGTACTCGGCACGCCGACCGTCACCCGCGGGACGGGCTTCCTCAGCCCCGGGGCCACCGAAGTTCGCACCTTGCGCTACGACGGGTACGGGTACGATGAGCGCTCGCTCGCGTTGTCGCCGACGGGGGCTGCGGCACTCCGCGTGACGATTGATGCGGGCAATGCCATCGCGGAGTCCTCGGAGGAGAACAACAGCGCGGACGTTGCTGCGCGACGGAAACTCGCAGACCTCGTTGTGCGCGACGTTGCCGTCACGCGCGACGGCGCGACGTTCACGGTGACGAATGTCGGCGACGCGCCCGCCGGAGATCGTGAGGGACGCATCCGCATCGCAGTGCACTTTGCCGGTTCGTACGGTCGGTACTGGTTGGACACCGCCGCGCTCGCATCTGGTGCATCGCGGACGTTCACCGCAGCAACCACCACGCTCACGTCACCTCTGTGGACCGCGACCGGTCTCGCACAGGAGCAGACACCCTTGGCGGGCCTCCTCGCCGATCCGCCAGCGAACGCGAGCGGGCTGGAGATCACCGCTGATCCTGAGCATGTGCTCCGCGAGCACGATGAGCAGAATAACACCGCGCGCGCGGCACTCGTCATCGTGCAGCAGCCCGATCTCGAGTTCGGCGAACCTGCGCTGGGCATGGACAGCTTCTCGGCGACGCTCTGGAACAAGGGGAAGCAGGACGTCCAGGCATTCGTGTGGGAGTTCGCGTGGCTCGATGCGGAAGGCACGGTCGTGGGCGCGTCGGTCCGCGTGGACGGGCCGCAGCTCTCCTCGCGCAGTGGCCGTTCGATCATCATCGAACGCGGTGTGGGTCGCGCGGGCGAGCTGCTCGCATCGCCGCCGGATGCGGCGCGCACGCTCCGCGTGACGATGGATCCGGATCATGCAATCGCGGAGAAGAACGAGGAGAACAACCGCGTGACCTTCGATCGTCCGGACCGGAGCGCGCTGCCGGATCTCACGATCACCGGTGTCCCCAAGCTCTTCACGAATGCCGACGGTGATATCTATGGACTCGATGTCCGCAACGTCGGCGAGATTGCATCACCCGTGTTCTTCTGGTCTATGCAGTGGGCCGATGCTTCCGGTACGCTCCTTGGCGCGCCGTACATCGGTCGCGGTGACGGTCTCCAGAAGCAGTTTCTCCACCGCTACCAGCTCCTCTTCGCGTACAAGGACTCCGGCTACGGCCCCGAGGTGCAGTTCTTCAAGGACCCGCCCGCGGGTGCAACGCAGATTCGGTTTACGGTTGATCCGGCGGGCAAGCTGACGGAAGCGGACGAATCGAACAATACCTTCGATGTTCCCTTTGCCGGTGCGCCGCTGTCGGATCTCAAGGCGAATCTCATCAGCGTGACCGACGACGAGCGACTCATCGTGAACATGCAAGTGGAGGGAACAGTTCCCGCGCCGGCGTACACGTGGGAGCTCGCGTGGTTGGACGCCTCCGGTGCGCGCATTGCTGTACCACCGTACCGCCAGCCGCACGATGCGCAGCGCGCGGGGAGCTTCTACGCCATGATGAGCGACGTCGGTGATCGGACGGGGACACCGCGGCCGTTTGGTGAGTACGTGCTCGATCCGCCAACAGGTGCCGCAGGTATCGAGCTCATCGTGGACCCGGACAACCGGATCGCAGAGGAGCGCGAAGACAACAATCGTCTTACGTCGGACCGATGGCCGCTCGGGGTCGCCGATCTCGCCATTGCCGATGCCGCACTGACGGATGCGGGACTACGACTCGTCGTGCGTAATGACGGTGCCGTGCGCACGGTGGGTACGAGTGCGACGATTGCATGGCTCGATCGTGATGGCACCGTTCTTGCGGAAGAGACGCGGGACTTCATGGGGCTCTCCCGCGGCGCGGCGAAAGACCTGGGGACCATTGGTTGGACCGGATACTACGCAAACTTCATCGCCGCGCCTCCCGTGCACGCGATGCAGTTGCGCATCGTGGTGGATCCGAAGGACGCGGTGACAGAAGCCAACGAGCAGAATAATGCCCGCGTGCTCACGCGCCCGGTCGTGGCACCAGAGCCGGAACCGGAACCAGAACCCGAGCCGGAACCCGAACCAGAACCGGTCACCATCGGGCCGGACCTCGTGATGGTGCGTGTCGTTGCGTCACCTGCCGTGCCGATGACCGGGCAGGCGGTGTCGTTTACGGCGACGATCCGGAATAGCGGATCGGCGGATGTTGCGGCGACGACTGCGTGGTTGGTTGTGGATTTGAACAATGACGGTGTTCCGGATGCCTTCCCGTCCACGGAGGCACTCCCGACGCTCGCGAAGGCGGCGGAAGGAACCATCACGTGGGCCGACGCTTGGGAGGCCACGTCCGGCAACCACGCGTTCGAGGTGTGCATAGATGTCAATAAGGAGATCGCGGAGTCCGATGAGTCGAACAACTGCAAACAGGTGACCCTCACGATTGCGCGTCTGCCCGCGGAGACGGCGACGCGCATCGCATCGCGCGCGCGGGATACCGTCGGCACGATACTCGGTGCGCTCACTGGCGCGACGCAGGTAGGTGCGGCCGCACTCCCGGACCTCCTGCTGTCCTCCGCAGCGTGGGAGGAAGATGGTACGCTCGCGTTCGTCGTGCGCAATGACGGGGACGCGGAGGCACCGTCGTCCACGCTCCAGCTCGCGTGGGTGGATGACCGTGTGGTTCCTCTTGGTGCGGTGCGTACACTCACCCTCCACGCGCTCGCCGCAGGCGATGCGAAGTCGCTCGGGACCGGCCTACTCTCCGTCACCTACCGCGAGCGGTTCCTCCTCATCTTCACGCGACATCGGACGGAGAATCTCGCGGTATTCCTCGCGCACCCGCCAGCGGGCGCCACACACCTGCGCATCGTCGCGGACGGTGATGGTCGCATTGCCGAGCAGCATGAGCTCAACAACGTCGCGACGCTCCCGGTTCCGGTGGCGAGTGTGCAGGCGGAGCAGCCGCCGCTCCCCAACCTTCGCGCCGTGTCCGCGACGTATGCGGACGACGCCCGCGCCGTCACCGTCACGGTCGTGAACGATGGCGCGGCAATCGGTGACATCGGCGTACCGTTGTCGTACTGGTTCACCTGGACCGACACGCTTGGGCTGTCCGTAGGTGCGGTGCGGTTCTGGCACGATGCGCCCGCGCAAGCGTTCGCGCCCGGAGATCCACAGACGATTACCTTCGCAGGTGACCTCGGCGCGACGTTCTTCCCGCACCGTGGGAGCGGCGCGGGGCAGACCTTCCCGCAATTCCTGCGCACCGTGCCGAGCGGGGCGGTGGAGCTCCTCATCACCGTGGATGGGCCAAACGCAATTGTTGAGGTGAACGAGTCCGACAATGACGTCACGATCACCATTCCCGAGGAGGCCGAGGGTCGCATACCGGAACCCGCAGTGCCTCCACGCGAGCCGACCATCGTTGACGAGCCCGAGCTGGTGACGGATGTGCCTGAGGAACCGAGCAGCCCGAAGGAGGCAGGAGTCATCACACCGGATATCGCGCCAGTCGCGGAGCGCACGCCGGTGGTGCGCGTCGCGCCGCTCGCGGTGACGGCGACGGTTGATCCGGCATCCGGTCCCGCGCCGCTCTCCGCAACCTACCACGCGGCGATCACCGGCGGTCGCAAGCCGTACACGGTCTCCTGGCGTTTTGCAGACGGCGTCGTTGGTGCTTCGCCGACCATCCAGCGTCGGTTCGATGCCGGCGGGCTCATTGCCGCCACCGTGCAGGTACGCGATGCCGACGGGCGGGAGGCACAGGCCCGCACGACGCTCGCGGTGTTCGAGCCGGATCGTCCGGTGGATCTTGCCATCCTCGACCTCAGCGTGGACGAGAGCGGCGCGCTCCGCATCATCCTCACGAATCGCGGTGGTGTGATCAGTCCCGCGTTCACCTGGCGGCTCCAGTGGCGGGGTGGGAGCGGGCTGCCGCTTGGGCAGCACTACCTGCGCACGCAGGATGCCCTCGAACCGGACTGGCGGTTCCAGATGACGTCCGCGATTCCGGACACCGTCGGCCTCCCGCGGCCGCTCGGCGTCTACGCGACCACCCCACCGGAAGGCGCGGCGATCCTCGAGCTCACCGTTGACCCGAACGATGCCATCGCGGAGCTCGATGAGCTGAACAACCGCGCGGTGCTGAGTGCCTGGCGCAGCATGGTTGGGCTCAATACGATGCCGGTTGCACACGCGGGCGAAGATCAAACCGTGCGCGATGACGATGGCGACGGAGTGGTCACCGTCACCCTCGATGGATCGCGCTCGCGTGATGCAGACGGGTCCATCGCGCGCTTGCGCTGGCGCGTCGGTCGGGAGTACATCGGCTCCGGCGCGCAGCTGGAGTACGCCGCGCCGATTGGAACGACGTCCGTCATCCTCGAAGTCGTGGACAACGGTGGCGCATCAGCGGCGGACACCGTGCAGATCATCGTGGAGCCGTCATCCCCCAAAACCTCCGATGCCCGCGAGACGGATGTCGTAGCGGTCGCAGACGCACCGGAATCAGTCGGCATCACCGCCATCATCCCATCCGCATGGGCCGACATCGCGCGTTCTTTGACGCTCCCGCGCCAGCTTCAGGGGGAGCCCGGATGGGAGGGGGTAAACCCCTCCCCTACGGAGACGCATAACGCGACGATGGAATGAACTCCTCCCCTCCGAAGTAACGGCGTAGGGGCGGGTTTTATACCCGCCCGCGTGAGTATGGCGTCTCAGCGCAACTACGTGGCGAGCAATCGGATTCGGGAGGTGGACTTCCGCGCATCACGGGAGGCGCGCGCACTCGCGAAGCAGATCCTCACGGGACCTCTGGAGACCGAACATCGGCAGCGCGTCGCACAAGAGCTGTGCGACGCGCTGTGCGACGGGGCGGCGATGGACATCATCGCCCGCGTGACGATATCCGACGCGCACCAGTACCACAAGAAGCGCGGCGGGCGGACGGTGTTCAAGCAGTACGGGTACTACAAACCGGCAACGCGCTACGTATACATCACCAATCGTACCGCCGTGCGCGGCCAGCTCCTCGCGGCAAAGACGTTCCTCGACACGCTCCTCCACGAGTGGGTCCACCACTACGACAGCGTGCGCCTCGGCCTGGATTCCATCCACACGAGCGGGTTCTACGCGCGGCTCCAATCGCTGAAAGCCACGCTGCGCATTCGGTGAGCGCTGTCATTGCGAGGAGTCCGCGACGTGGAAATCCCGGTCATGCAGTGCACCCGGCTTTCACCTTGTACACGGCATGGCCGGGATTGCCGCGTCACTCGCGGACTCGTTCCTCGCAATGAAAGGAACATGGCACTCCATCGCTGTCATTGCGAGGAGTCCCCGATCGAAGCAATCCCGGTCATGCAGTGCACCCGGCTTTCACCTTTGTGCTGGTATGACCGGAATTGCCACGTCGCGGACTCCTCGCAATGACAGAGAATCGTGGACTCCCTCGCAATGCCGCAACGATTGACACCGCGCGTGTGATGTGCTACGGTTGACACTGCGGACTTTACCGCAGGTTCCCTGAGGAACAAGGGAGGCACCATGTCGTGGTTTGCGATGTTTGGTATCTTCACATGGGTGTGGGCACTGGTAGCGTGGGAGATCTACTGGGTGCGGCGGTACTGGTCAAAAGAGGATGGGCCCGAGCGGTTCCTCTTCCTGGTGATCGCTCCGATCATCGCGGTCAACGCGGTCGGTATCATCGCCATGCTCGCGCTGCTCCTCTGCGCGCCGTTCATCGAGCTATTCTTCGATCTCGGCTACTTCTCCACACTCCCGATCGGGAACGGGTAGGAGTACGCTCTGAGGAGACGGGGCTGTCCTTTCCAGAGGGAGGTGGACCATGTTCCAGAGTGCAACGACGCGGGATGACCCCCCGCTCACCGAAGTGGAAGAAGCGGTGCTCGAGCGACTGTTCGATCTCGCCGGCGCGGTGACGGAGGACGAGATCGCGACGTGGTTCAGCGAGGATTTCGTACGCCTGCTGCCCGCACTGCGCCGCTGTCGTATGCGCAAGCGCATCGCCGAGTGCAACGACTACGATCGTCGTGCCGCAGTCGCTATCTCGCGGCTCGTGAGCGACGAGCAGCGGATTCTCAGCGCGCTCGTGGCGCGGCACCCCCACACGCGGTTCTTCGGGTTTGATGAGGCACCGCGCCTGAGGCGTGCGTGCGAGCTCGCAGCGTTGCGCGCACCGCCCACGCCGAGCAATGCATGACGATTCGAGCGGACTCCTCACGGAGTCCGCTCTTCATGTTCTTCGTCTTGACGGGGAAAGTGTGGTATACTAGAGGAAAGACAAACATCACTGCCTGGGGATAGCGCACCGCGCGATCGTCCCGGCGACCACATCTATGCAGGGAACTCGCGACGTATACGCAGGCGGCCTCCACACGAGTTCGGGCGCGCTCCTCGTTTTCGCTACGACGCTCGCCGTAGCGTTTTTTATTGGCCTGACGGTGGTTGCTCCGCCTGCGCACGCACAGGAGCCGGATGCTCCGGCGGCGGAGACGGCGGATGAGAGCGCAGCGGTCGAGGCCGCCGTTGATGCCGCACTCGAGGAGGCGGCGACTGCGGACATTCCCGAAGCGGTGACGAGCGATGCCGAGGTCAGCGCGGCAGACCTCGGTGCTACGGATGCGCGCGTGCTCCAGGACAGCCCGCTCTATGCATCAAAGCGGCTCTGGCGCGGGTTTCGGACCGCGATGACGTTCAATCCGGTCAAGAAGGCCGAGCGCAAGTTTCAGTACGCCAACCAGGAGCTCGCGGACGCGCAGAAGCTCGCGGAAGATCGCGGCGGCGACGCAGGTGCGTTCGCTGACGTGGAGCGTGCCATGCGTCAGGCGCAGGATGGGATGCGGGAGATCGCGGCAGATGCACAGCAGCTCCGCGAGCGGAAGGATCGCGATCCGGAAGCGGTGGAGCGGTTCCTCGATCGCGTCGCGAATACCTCGTTCACGCAGCAGAAGGCGATGGAGCGCATTGCCGAGTACGCGCCGGAGGAGTTCCGTGCGCAGATCGCCGAGCGTCGCGATGGTATCCTCGAGCACGTGGGAGGTGTCATGGGCGGCGTTGATGATCCCTCGCTCCTCCGCGGGCGATTCGAGCGCGCGCTCGAGAACCAGCGTGGTGGCGAGTTCAGGAACTTCAAGAGCGTCGAGGTCCTCAAGCAACTCGAGCAGCAGGTGCCGGAGCAGGCCCGCGAGGCCATCCGCGCGGCGCAGGAGCACGCGGTGTCCCGCATGGCTGAGCAGATCGAGGAGGATCCTGAACGCTTCGGCAACTACGTTGAACATTTGTCCGGCGATGCGGTGCGGCACTTCGAGATTCTCGACGACGTGCGCACGACGCGAGACCTCCCGCCGGCATTCCTCAAACAGATTGACGCGATGAAGGCGAAGGCCGTGGAGAAGTTCAACACGGAGTTCTCCGGAGCGAGCGAGGGTGCGCGCGAGCACCTCCTCCGCAGGTTCGAGGAGGGTGACACGACAGCCGTGCGTGTCGCTGAGCAGTTCAAGCATTTCGTGCCGCCGGAGGTGCGCGCGGAGATCGAGCGGCGTGAAGATACATCCATCGAAAAGTTCAAAGCGCAATTCGCCGGTACGACGACCGCAACGGGTGAAGCGGCAGAGGCGGTCGCCGGTGAAGCGCAGCAGCTCATGCGGAAGCTCCGCGAGAATCCGGAGCCCACGGATTTCATCCTGCTGCAGAAACTGGAGGAGAAACTCACGCCGGAGCAGCGCGCGTTCGTCCAGGGATTGGAGCGCGAGGGCACGGCGCAGTTTGAGCGTCAGTTCCGCGAGGGCGGTGAGCAGTTCCTCGATCGGTTCGTGGACACGAGCGCCCCGCAGTCGCTCGAAGTACTGGAGGGGTTGCGTGCGCGCGGCGTTCCCGGACTCGGCATTGACCGCGCCATCGCGGTGCAGCGTCAGCGATTCCAGGAGCACCTCAACGACCTCGAGAATCCCGAGATCCTCGGGCACATCAAGGAGGCCATTGAGCTTGACCCGAATCTCAAACAGCAGTTCGAGGCAGGCGATCCATCGTTCTTCATGAGGATCGGCGAGCAGCGCGAGGAGCTCATGCGGAAGGGTGCGGAGCGACGGATGGAACTCGAAGTGAAGATGCGAGAGGCGTTCGAGGGTACGGAGGGGGATATTCCGGAAGACATGGGACTCCCGCCCGAGGCCATGGAGGAGTTCAAGCGCCGTCGGGAGGATTTCCACCGCGCGATTGAGGGCGAGGGCGTGCCGCCGGAGTTTGCACCGGGTTCGTTTGGTACGCCAGGGTTTGATCGCGCACCAAAGCCGCTCGACGGTGCACCGCCATTCGAGTTCCGGGAGCGCGATGGCGCTCTCGAAGCCGAGTTTCGCCGCGAGGGGCGCATGCCCGAGCAGTTTGGTACGGACCCCACTTCCCCGCCGTCGCCAGGTGCATCGGAGCGATTCCGCGCGCTCATCGAGGAGAAGCGTGAGGAGCTCTCCGGCGAGCAGCCGCACGATCCGTCGCGTCCGTACCTGCCGTTCACGCCCGATGGGCGGCCGAGTTTCGGCAACGATTTCCGTCCCAATGGGGTTGGGTCTGATGGACAACCGCTCATGGGACCGAACGGGAAGCCGATGCTCTTCCGACCACAGGGTGAGGGCGACGCGAGCCCCCCACCGGAACCGCGTCACGACGTGGAGACAGCCGTTCCGGCGAGACCCGTCGGCGATGAGCCGCAAAAGTTTGATTCGTTCGTCGCCCCGCCGGAACCGCGTATGCGAAAGGACGACCTCCGGGGATTCCGTCCATCGGAACCGCAGCAGCCCGTCGAGATGCGCCGCGAGGTTCCGTTCGAGCGGTTCATCGAGGGCCGCGGGGACGGAAGTCGCCCCGAGCCCCCGCGTTCATTCGATGCACCGGATGCACGCGGCCCGGCTGGCGGTCCCGGTCCAGGACCAAACGCTGGCGAGCAGCACGCACCCGCATCACCGCTCGGCATCCTCGCACCCCTCAAAGTTATTGCCGCGCTCGTGCCGTAGCCCGTAATTTTTGGTGCTCCCGCACCAGCTTCGGAGACGAGTACGGTCCATCCTTGACACATTTCGGACGGCACGGTACGGTGGTGGCATAGCCCTTTTAATGGAGGAAACAGTCCATGCACGAACGATTGCGCACGGCGGAGATCATACGACTCCGTGGCGCGATTGCTGCGGGATCCCTTGACTACCGCACCGTGCACCGCAAACTTGCGGAACTTCTCCTGGAAGATGGCAAGCACCTTGCAGCAGCACAAATGGCGATCGCCGCAGCAGACCTCGCTTGGGCCATCCGGCCCGCACCCGAGGTGCTCGACACGCAGGAGCTCATTGCATTCGCGCAGCGCGTGGCACCGAAGGACGATTTTGGCATACGCCGCGCATGCCAGCTCCGTGAGGAGCTCATCACCCGCCTCCTTGAGGATGTCGAGCACACGCTCCCGCCCACCGATGGGACGTTCGCGTCCCATTGCACCGTCATCGCAGCAGTGCGGCCACTCAGGATCGTTTCCACGTAGCCGTCCATCGCCCTCCATTTCCATCGTCCCTCCTGTCCATCGCCCATCCTGCGGCACCGCTTGCTCACCCTCGAGCCCACTCGAGGGTTTTACTTTGTACGAGCCCTTGACACCACGGAACAAACAGTGCTACGGTGGTGGCGCACCTTTCCAGAGAGGAGGTCGTGCATGGGAGTCGTCATTTATCTCGCGCAGCGCGCAGCGGAGCTTTTCGAGCTCGCCTCCACTCATCGGAGACGCGGCGCATACCGTGATGCGCTCCAGTGTCTGCAGATGGGGATCCGATGTTTTCCGGCGAACGAATCGTTCCTGCTCTACGCCGCCGCGCTCGAGTGTGATCTCCATACACGTCTCACCGCGGGTTCGTTCCTGTGCGATCGCATCTGCGTCGCGGTGCGTGAAGGCATGTTGGTGCGCGATCTCGAGCAGCCCATTCGGGAATGCATCACCGCGTATTTCGATGCCGATGGGTGCGAGGGCGCGGAGATGGTGACGCAGGTGATCGCCGGTATGGTGGAGTGCCACGAGAGCACGATCGCCGCGATCCTCGTGTTCGGCTACGCGCCGGAGCACCTCGTGCGCGAGTCGGTGGTGCTCCAGCGACGACTCGCGGAGTGCTACGATCGCGCGCAGCGGCGCTCGCGCCTCCGCATGGTGCCGTAGGATGGCACATCCAACAGACGACCCCGCTCTCGCGGGGTCGTTTCTCTGTGTTTCTGGTTTGTCCCTCCGAAGCTGGCGCGGGAGCGCCGAAGATCGTTTTAGCTCGCGAGCGGCAGCGCGCGGTCGCTCGCATCGAGCAGTCGCTTCGCGAGGATATCGTTGATCGCATCGAGTGCCGCGCGCTTGTACCACGCGTCGTCCTCGAGGACGATCGCGGCGAGTCGCGCCTGGTTCGTCGCGTGCGCGCGCACGAAGGTCTCGCGGAGGTTGTACGCGCGGGAGATCTCCGCCGGCTGCATCGTTGAACGCTTCACGCGGTCCTCGTGCTTCGTGACACCCTTCGCGTACATGTCGCGGATGGCCTCGAGCTCGCCGGTGCCCATGCGCTCCCACTCGGTGAGCGTGGACTCCGGGATGGGACTCCGCTCCACCTGGCCGCGCACCATTTCGAGCGCGGCAATCGCGAGCTGCTTGAACGCGCGATCCTCGGCGATGATGCGCTCCATCGTCGCCGCATCGTCCATGTCCTTCGCGCGCGTGAACGCATCGCGTCTGCCCTGGATGTTTGAGATTTTTTGCGGTTCGACCGCCGTCCCCGCGCTCAGCTCGCGGAGGATGCGTTCGTACCCCTTTGCGGTCTGCGCGAGCATCGTCGGGCCGTGGTGCTCCCACGCCTGGAGCCGTTCGGCAAACTCCTTTGCCTCGCGCGCCTTGTGGATGCTCGTTCCGGCGTTGGGCGGTGTGATCTCCGTTGGTTCGATCGCTTCCGCCGCGTCGGTCAGCGTCGTGTCCTCCGCGTCGTCCCGTTCGCGCTCCGTCAGTGTGACGTCAAACCCGGGCGGAACGATATCCACGGCATCAATGTCGGGCTCCGTGAGCTCGGCGATGCCGAGGATTTCTTCGAGTTCTGCGGCGATGTCATTGCCGCGTGCGGCCGGGCGTTCACGGCGTGTCCGCTCCGGTTTCGGCTCCTGGTGACGATCAAATGGGAGGATCGACGGCATAGGGTGGGCGTGCATGATGAGCGACTCGTGCGCGGGGTCTCCTTTGCGCTATACTATACCATAGAGGATGGGGACACACGAGCTCCCCGCATTTCGTCACATACGCTCCATGTCCATCCGCAAGGCCATCATTCCTGTCGCCGGACTCGGCACGCGATTCCTGCCCGCGACGAAAGCGCAGCCGAAGGAGATGCTGCCCGTCGTTGATCGTCCGATTATTCAGCACATCGTGGAGGAGGCGGTGGCGGCGGGCATCCGCGAGATTATTTTTGTCACCGCCATCGGCAAACGCGCCATCGAGGACCATTTCGACCGCAACTTCGAGCTCGAGTACCGCCTGGAGCAGCAGGGCAAGCGCGCACTCCTCAAGGAAGTCGCGCGGATCGGTCAGCTCGCCTCGTTCGCGTTCGTCCGCCAGTCCAAGCCGCTCGGCGACGGTCACGCCATCCTCTCCGCGCTCCCGTTCGTGGACGCGGACGAGCCGGTCGCGGTGCTCTTTGGCGACGACATGATCGTCGCGGAACGCCCGGGGATCGCGCAGCTCATAGATACCCACGACGCGTACGGTGGATCGGTCATCGCTGTGACGCAGGTTCCGCGGCGCGAGACACACCAGTATGGTGTCATCGCGGGAACGCCCGCGGGCGATCGCGTCCATGCTGTTGAAACGTTCGTCGAGAAGCCCCACCCCGCGGACGCGCCGTCGCGCTTGGCGGTTATTGGACGGTATGTCGTCACGCCGGACGTCCTCCGGATCCTCACGCGCCAGCGCGCGGGGAAGGGCGGTGAGATCCGACTCGCAGATGCGTTCATCACCGCACTCGACCGCAGCATCCCAATTTTCGCGCGTGAGATTGACGGCGATCGGTACGACTGCGGCAACCCGCTCGGGTTCCTCTCGGCGAACGTCGCACTCGCGCTCAAGCACCCGGAGCTCAAGAAGGATTTTCGACGATTCCTGAAGAAGACATTAGCGTAGCCCATTTTGCAAAACCTCATGACCATGTCATTGCGAGTCCACGAAGCAATCCCGGTCATCACCGGAAGGATGCGTATACTGTTGTTGTCGGATTGGTGCGCCGATGACCGGGATTGCCACGTCGCGGACTCCTCGCAATGACACACTTAGTATGCAACACAGACAAGAACAAAGAGGCAGCTGGTCACGGCTCCGTGCGATTGCGCTCATCGCCGTGTCCGTAGTGTTCCTTGGCGCCGGGTGCGTGCGGGACGCGATTCCGCAGGAGGTCGCAGCGCGGCTTCGGCCGGTCAATCTTGTCTGGTGGGGGGTCAATGAGACGAGCGATGACGTGCGCCCGCTCATTGACGCGTACCGGCAGATTCACCCGCATGTGCAGATCACCTACCGGAAGCTCCGGCTCGATGAGTATGAGACCGCACTCCTCGACGCGCTTTCCGAGGGCGACTTCGCCGGACCGGACATCATCTCGATTCCCGCGACGTGGACGCGGCGGTACCAGTCGAAGCTCCTCCCCGCGCCGTCCGTCGTCACCATGCCGTTTGTCACGCTCACGGGTACAGTGCGCAAGGAGCAGGTGGGCGAGCTCCGCGCGACAACCACGCCCAACCCGCAGACGCTCCGCGACCTCTTCCTGGACGTCGTCGTGTCGGATGTCGTGCTCCCGCGCGAGGGGGGAGATGCCGTCTACGGTCTGCCACTCTACGTGGATACGCTCGTGCTCTACGCGAACCGTGACCTCTTGAACGCGGGGGGTATTCCGGTGCCTGCAAAGACCTGGGCAGAACTCCAGCAGCAGGTGCCGCGTCTCACGCGCGTCGCTGCGGATGGCGCGATCCTCCAGTCCGGCGTCGCGCTCGGGACGATGGGGAACGTCCCGCGGTCGTTCGATATCCTCTCGCTCCTCATGATGCAGAACGGGACGCAGATGATCGCGCGCGGCGTGCCGTCGTTCCACCTCCTACCGGCGGGCATCACGGGACGCACGTCGCTGCCGGCGGCAGACGCGCTCGCGTACTACGCGGATTTCGCCAACCCGAACAAGCTCGTCTACTCGTGGAACGATGACCAGCCCGACGCGCTTGAGGCGTTCCTCCAGGGGAAGGTGGCGTACTTCTTTGGCTACAGCTACCACCGTCCGATCATCCGCAGCCGCGCACCGCAGTTGAATCTCTCGGTGAGTGCGGTGCCACACATTGCCGCCGCCGTAGACCCGCAGACCGGGAGCGTTATCGGGAGTGATGTCGTGCCGGGTGGACAGGGTGCGGCAATTACCTACGCGGATTTCTGGCTCCAGGCGGTCTCCGAGCGCACGAGTGCCCCGAACGAGACGTGGGACTTCCTCACCTACATCACGACGCAGCCGCAGGTGACGCGTCGGTTCCTCGAGCAGGCCAAGCGTCCCACCGCACTGCGATCGCTCGTGGGCGAGCAGCAGCAGGACGTTGACCTCAAGGTGTTCGCAAACCAGCTCCTCACCGCGCGGACGTGGTACCATGGAAAGAACGCGGAGGGTGCGGAGCAGGCGTTCGTGCAGCTCGTCCGCGATGCGTATTCGGATACCATTGAAATCAACCGCGCGCTCCAGCTCGCCGCGCAGAAGATTCAGCAGACGCTGTGATGATGCCTAGAACGTCATTTCGACCGAGTCCGCGAGTGGAGAAATCTCATATGCTGCGACGCCTGCTGACGCTTGCGGTGATTGCTTCGCTCGCGACGCTCGTCGTCGCGCCGCTCGCGGTGTGGGCGCAGGGCGTGGATACGGATCGGAAGCGCGCGACCGTCGCGGTGCAGAATACGGAGGGCGAGTGGGTGAACGCGAGCGAGCCGACGGGGCAGTGCCGCGCGCGGTTCGATGCGCCCACCGAGGAGAATCCGCGACCGATACTCTTCACGAGCGCGAACTGCTTCTGCTACGGGAACTGCGTGCTCGCGGACTTCGTGGTCATCGTCGTGCAGGTTTCCAAGTTTATCTTCGGCATCTCCGGATCGCTCGCGCTCCTCATGTTCACGATCGGCGGGTTTCTCTGGGTGACCTCAGCCGGCAGCGCGGAGCAGGTAAAGAAGGGGCGCGAGACGCTCGTCCACGCGACGATCGGCATCGTCATCATCTTTGGCGCGTGGCTCCTCGTGAACACCATCCTCGGCGCGCTCACCGGCCAGCTTGGAGCAACCACGCCCGCGAAGCTCTTCACTGGTGACTGGGCAGTAGAGTGGTCCACGCTGCCAAAGACGGAGTGAGTTGATCACCCCCCCCCTGTCATTGCGAGGAGCGAGTCCGCGAGCGACGCGGCAATCCCGGTCATACCGATACCAGGTGCGAGCTGTATGGTGTAGCGGAGGCCTTCAGGCCTCCATCCGGCCGTTCGTTGTAGGCGGATTGGTCGCGGGTAGGCGGATGGAAACCTAAAGGTTTCCGCTACGCCCCCATTGTGACACTTGTACACAGCCACGTAGAGTTCATGGTATACTAAGAATGTGCTGCATATGATTCTGTGGATGCGTGCGAAAGTGCTGTGGATGATGGCGGTGGCGGCACTCGTTCCTGTTGCGGCTCATGCAGCGGGCACAACCGCGAGTACAACGTCCCTCGAGAACCCGATCGGTACGTCGTCCATCGCGGTGCTCATCGGGAACGTCATTCGTGCGGGATTTGGGCTCGTGGGCTCCATCGCGCTCCTCATGTTCATCTACGGCGGGTTCCTGTGGTTGACCTCTGCCGGGAGTCCTGAAAGAGTGAAGAAAGGGAGGGATGTCATGGTGTGGGCGGTGCTCGGGATTGCGGTCATGTTCACCGCATACGCCGTCACCACCTTCATCATCTCGCGACTGGGGTCTGCTTCGTGAGTATTGGTTCCATCATAACCACGCATTGTTAACAGGCACGCGTCGTCGTCCCGCGATCTCCAGGAGCTCGCCCGAATCGGCTCAGTGCCACGTATCGCTTCTATGCACATCGCATCACTGCGCAATCGGAGTACTCTCCGGAAGGTTGCCGCCACTGCGGTCGCCGCCGGAGCTGCAACGGCACTCATGTTGCCGCATGCAGTCGGTGCCGTCGGCACACTTGACATTGGCATCAATGAGGTCGGGAACACGATCCAGCTCGGCACGCGCGATGTCCGTTCGACGGTTGCCTCGATCATCAACGTCGCCATGGGACTCCTGGGCATCGTTGCAGTTGTCATCATCCTCGCGGGCGGATTCCTCTGGATGACCGCAGGCGGTGAAGAGACCAAGGTGACCAAGGCGAAGCAGCTCATCTTCTCCGGCATCATCGGCCTTGCGATCATCCTCTCCGCATTCGCCATCGCCAAGTTCGTCATCAACTCCCTCGTCACTGCGACGACCTAAGATCACCGTTTCGTATCGCGCGATCGGAACGCGCCCCGATCAAGATCGGGGCGCGTTCCTCGCTCTCCAAAAACGTTCCCGCTATGCGTGTTCGCGCAACCGCCATCGCCACCGCAGTACTCCTCGCCACGCTTGGCGCGACGGTGTTCTTGCCGCCTGCTGTCTCCGCTCAAGCTTCTGTATCTGTAGCACCGTGCACCTGTCCGGAGCTAGGCGCAGCGGGAGAAGCAGCTCGCGCAACGCTTTCCGCGCGTTGTCTCGCGGAGTGTGGGCTTAAGGATAGCGCAGCAAAGGCGGTGCTCGGTGAAGCGCGTCCGCTCGAGGTCATCGTTGGTGCTGTCATCTACAACGTACTCTCGCTCGTCGGCGTCGCGTTCCTCATCCTCATGATCTACGCCGGTATCCGCTGGATGACCGCCCAGGGCGCGCCCGACCAGGTGAAGAAGGCCCAGGACATCATTAAGGCCGCCATCATCGGCATCATCATCATCGGCCTCGCCTTCGCCGCAACGGCGTTCGTACTGAGCATTTTTGCGTGAGCGTATGCGCACCATAACGCGCTACGGCATCGGGATCGTCACGGGGGCGGTACTCATCGTGCAGCCAGTCGTCGCGCGAGCGGCGGGTGTGTTTGATGAGGCACTCAAGAAGTTTTTAGAACTCGATGTTACACGGAGAGCTCAGACAGACATTGATTTTGTTATCGCGGATATCATCCTCACCGGCCTTTCGCTCGTAGGCGTGATATTCTTTGTGCTCATGATCTACGGCGGATTTCTCTGGATGACCGCACGCGGGGATTCCCCGCAGATCGAGAAGGCGAAGCAGACCATCACCAGCGCCATTATCGGACTTGCAATCACACTCGGCGCGTATGCGATTGCGTACTTTGTCGTGCAGGCCATTGAGGCCGCTTCGGGGATCTCGTAGTATGCGGAAACACCTACGGCACTTTCTGCTTGCACTGGTGATGTTCGGTATGGTGCCCGTGCGTGTGTATGCTGGTTCGATACTGGAACGCCTGCAAGACGTAGGAGCGGAAGCTGGGTGGGGAGGCGTGATCACGGACAAGTTTTCCCTGGCGGTATTCATTGGCCAGATCGTCATGGCCGCCATCTCATTGCTTGGTGTCATTTTTTTCGTGCAAATGGTCTACGCGGGTTTCCTCTGGATGACCGCGCGCGGAGAGGCACCGCAGGTTGAGAAGGCAAAGGAGACGATTCGCCGCTCCATTATTGGTTTGGCAATCGTACTCGCCGCATGGTCGCTCTCCTTCTTCATCATTGACCGTCTTGTCGCTGCGTCTGGCGTGGTGTAGTGCTGCAGCAACCTCCTGACGTATGCACGCACCACAGCACACACATCTGGGAATGCGGATGATACGGACGGTCTGCGCGAACATCTTCGTGTGGTGCGCGGTGTTTGCGGTTCTTCCCTCTATCGCGGTGGCATCCCTTAAAGACGATATCAAGGAACAGCGTCAGCAGATCGGTCTTGGTGCCGGATACATTACCGATCCCTCCTCGCCTATCATCCTTGTCACACGGATCGTCAACGGGTTGCTCCAGCTCGTTAGTATTATCTTCTTTGGACTCGTGGTGTATGGCGGATTCCTCTGGATGACCGCAGGGAGCGAAGAGACCAAAGTGACCAAGGCGAAGGAGACCTTCAGTCGCGCACTCATTGGGTTGGTAGTCACGCTCGCCGCTTTTGCAATCTCAGCGTTCGTTTTGAGTCGCGTGAGAACAGCAACGAGTGGATAGCTACGGTTATGCATGAAGAGACACCCCCCGAGATTGGGGGGTGTCTTCTATCCTACGGTATAATTTACTGGACGAAATTGCAGGTGCCTTGGCCAAGTCGTACACGCGCAACGCCAAGATTTTCATCCATGGTGAGCGGAACCTGGCGACGTCCGTGGCACTCGCCAACCTTCACGCCGGTTGGAATTGCACCGCCCGGAACGTGCACGGCGTTCGTGAGTGTTGCCTGGATGGTGTGCAACCCCGGGCGGTGGAGCAAGATGTATACTCTGCTCTTGGGCCAGAGGATGGGTCCGCGGTGTGAGTGGAGCTCGACCGGCCGATTGTCCACGAACAGCTCGGTGATGGGGAACGTTGAGCCGTTCCACACCTCCAGGCACATCGCCCCCGTACAAAACTCCTCGCGCGAGTCAATGTCCCCGCGGAGCGGCGGACGTGTGTGGAGCTCGGTCGCGGTCTGCGCAGGAGCCGGCCGCTGTGCGAGCTGCGCCGTGAGCGTGGCGTTCCGGGCTTGGATGCCAGCGAGCTGCAGGCGGAGCTTCGTGAGTTCCTGCTGGTTTGCGGTCCCGCACGCCGTGAGGAGGAAGACGACAATGACCATGAATCGCATCATCGCGCCGCCTCGCTTCGCTCGAACTCCTGCGCGAGTTGCGCGCAGACGTCAGACCATGTTCCCGTCGCGCACTCCGTGAGCGTTTGGACGAGCTGCGCGTCCTGCGTGGGGAGGCCCATCGCCTGTCCGTTCGCCTGGAGTCCACGGATGTGGTCGGCGAGGATGCCGATGGACGCGTAGACATCCGCGAATTGGTGCTGGCTGGATGCCATCTCCGCGCCGACGAGTCGCAGGGACTGCACGTATGCGGCATCCGCGCGCGCCCACTCGATGTCGCGGATACCGGCCGCGAGCAGCTTCCATTGCGCACCCGGGTTTTCGGTTGAGGGGAAGTACCCGGAGTCCGAATGGAACTCCGCGTACCCGTTCGCCGCTTGCGGCGAGACGATCCGCGTGGTGCCACACGCACTCCCAATGAGCACTGCGATGCAAGTCACCACGATGGTGTGTGGTTGAATCGTGAACATCTCCGTTGCTCCTTTCTCCGTTATCCCGAGGGATGACGTGACGAGGTATCTCACGCGCTACAATATGGGTGTTGGTACTTGGAAAGGTGCCATTCCCAATGCTCCATTCTGACGCATCAGGATGTCTCACCGTAGCAGAAATATGCTACATTGTCAATAGGGTTTGACAGTTTGATGGAGAATATCAAGATTAATGCTCAGTTAACAGTAAAATGGACTCTGCACCACAACCACACTTCTGTCATTGCGAGGAGTCGGCGACGCGGCAATCCCGGTTATACCAGTACAAGGTGAAAGTCGGGTACCCTGCACGACCAGGATTGCCGCGTCTCTCGCTGACTCGTTCCTCGCAATGACAGCACCGTAGGGGAGGGGTTTACCCCCTCCCGTCCATCGTCAGCGCGACCTATGACACAACCTCATCAACATGATGCAGATGCTCCATGGATGACCATCACGTTGCGCCGCCTCGCGCTCGCGGGCATGATCGCGCTCTTCACGCTCGCGGTGAGCGCGGTGGGTTTCTTCAAGTATCGGTACCTGCTCTACAACGGGCTCGACCTCGCGATCTACACGAACGTGCTCGCGAACCTCGCGGCCGGCAATGGGTGGTGGTCGGACATCCAGCAGCACAGCTACCTCGGTGATCACGTGGAGCCCGTGCTACTCTTGCTCATACCGATCTTCCGGGTGTGGTCGGATGCGCGGCTCCTCGTCATCGTGCAGGCACTCGTGCTCGGACTCACTGCGGTGCCAGTGTACGCGTTGCTCCGTCGGTCACGATGGTCACTGCTCCTCACCGCGCTCTGGCTCGGGAATCCGCTGTTTTGGAACGCCGCACTCTTCGAGTTCCACGCGCTCGCGTTCGCGCCCGTTCTCCTTTTGAGTGCGGGGTACTTTTTCCTGCAACGTCGCTTCTTGCCGTTCATCCTGTTTCTCATACTCGCGCTGTTCGTACGGGAGGACATCGCGCTCATCGCGATGATGTTTGGGGTGGTGGCGATTGTTTTACGATTTTCCTCCTTCTCCTCACGCCTCTGTCATTGCGAGCCAAGTCCGCGAGGCGTGGCAATCTCGGCCAATGCGCGTGACCGTTGCGTAACCCCTATGACCGGGATTGCCGCGTCGCGGACTCCTCGCAATGACAGCAAGAAGTGGTACTGGATGCTCTTACCTCTCCTCCTGGGCATCGCGTGGTTCTCCATCGCAACGCGCATCGCGGCAGTACATAGTCCGGCGGGCGCGTACCCGTTCCTCGTGTACTACGGATGGCTCGGCGAGTCGTTCGGTGAGGTGATCGTGAACACCATTGGACATCCCGTGCTCGTTGCGCAGCACCTCCTGCGTCTCTCGAATCTCGATTTCGTACTCGGGCTTCTTCTTCCGTTTTTGTTCCTTCCGTTCCTCGCGCCCGCGTGGTTTCTCCTCGCGTTGCCGCCGGCGGCCCAGGTGCTCCTCACGGCGAGCGGCGGCTCCAACCTCATGGTGCAGATGCACTACGGGCTCCTCTTTGTCCCCGCGCTCGTGCTCGCCACACTCCGCTCCCCCCTCTTCCAGAGGGGGGATACAGGGGGGTGGTATGGAGGCCGCGTCGCTACATTCTTCGGACACTGGTTCCCGCTCCCACACCGCGCTGCGATGATGCTTGGCGTGAGCGCATATATCGCCGTCGCGTTTCTTCTCGGCCCATTCCCAGGCATCGCACGCGCCGCGGTCTTCGGTGCAACGGATACGCAGCGCGTGCAGGCGCAGGCCACGGATGTGCTCCTCGCCGCAGTACCCGACAACGCGGTCATCTCCGCGAGCGCGTCCGTCATCACGCGCGTCGCCGCGCGTCGCGGCACGACGTACCTCCCGAACGCTGCACTCGGCCAGCAGCAGTACGCGTTCGCGCCGTATGTGCTTCCGTCCCAAACGACGCACGTCCTCGCAGTCATTGCGGACATGGCGGAGGAGTACACCGCGCTCCTCCACGTTTCCTGGACCAAGCCCTACGCCGCGGACGCGCCAGCACGGTTGGCGCGTCTTCTCGAGGATGGCGGGTTCCGCGTTGCTGCGGAGCGCGATGGCGTGTTCCTCCTCGCGCGCGGCGCGGACGGCCCCGCACCCCCGCTCGAACTCTTCACGCCCGCAGAGCGCATCACGCACCGCATCATCGGGCCGCTGCGCGAGGTAGAGGCGGCACCTTAGAGCACGATGCCGGTCATGTCCTTCAGAAATGTATCGTGAGAAAGAGGTTGAGCGCAGCACTGCAGATGATGAGGATCCTTGCGAAAGCAGGGAGGCGGTAGTTGTGGAACGATGCAAGGAGTACGAGAAAGAGATACGGAAGGAGGTCAAGCATATAGCGCGGTCCGACCTGCGTCCATCCCGGCCAGTAGTACAGGAGGAGTAACAGGAGGATGGGAACAACGGTCATCGCCGCCAGGCGCACCGAGCGCTCCTCGCGAAGTGATTGTCTCGTTTTCCTTGAGAACAGGTAGAGGAAGATGGGTGCCGTCACAAAGAAGCTCACGCCCGGGTCTCCGACGGTGACGTACGGTGCGGTGAGGTGGTACGTTCTTCTGGAGCTCGTTGCAATGGGAAGCGTGACAGGATCCAATGACCTGACGAAGTAGTAGTAGAGATTCGTCGGAATATTCTCGATACGGAAGAGGCCGTAGTGCAGCAACTCGTAGCGGTCCTCGGCGGTTGCGGTGCTCGCATTGGCTAAGCGGTAGCCGTTTTCGAATATCGTCCCAAAGCGGACAGCATTGTATCCGAGGAGCAGCACGCCCGCGAGGAAGATGGGTACGAGAAGCTGTGCGAGGGAGACGTACTGTTTTCGGGATGGGAGACGACTGCTTTGGAACAGGATATCGCCCACGAAGAAGAGCACGCCCACACCCGCAGTCACTCTACTTGCAAAAACGAGTGCGCACGCGATGCCAATCATCCACCACCGTCTCCTGCCAAGCCATTCCTGGATTGCGAAGAGTGTAAAGAACACCGCGATGGCCTGAACGAAGTACCAGCTGTGTGATACGAACGCAACGAGGTGGTACGTTGAGGCAAAGACAAATGCGAATGCGAGCCACAGCGCATCTCGATGCGAGTATGACCAGTGCCGTGCGATGGAAACGCAGAGCATGAAAATCCCCAGTGTGAGGAAGAATTGGAGATATCCCTGGAGGAAGAATCCATGGAACACACTCGCAACGTGGACAAACGGCATGAGCAGGATCGCTGGAAGTGGGCTCAGTGGCCAGTAGTACCGTCCGTGGATGAAGACCGTATCAATGAGGGTTTCTCCGGGTGCGTCAAAGAATGGATTGAGAAAATAGGCGACACCCTGGAGGAACGACTGTGCGAGGTGCGCGAACTGTTGTTGTGAAGTGATGGAGAAGTTTGTATGGAGCGTCACAAAGAAGAGTGACAGGATGCTGACCGCGAGCACGATGATCTCGACGAACATGCGTGGAGGTGTCCCCCTGCGGAAGAGTCCGGGGAGGTACCGGTCGGCGCGAGTTGAGAGATGTGCGAAGAATCCTTTAGCGCGTTGCAACATAGCAGCAGTTGTATCCAAAGAGGAACGGCCGTACTCGGACGGAGGAATATCCCGCTCGCCGGAGCATCTCGTGGAGCTCGCGGGGATGGAAGAGTGTTTTATGTTCCTCAATCTCATGGGCATCAATGAGGCGAAGGAACGCAAGGAGGTGGAGTATGGGTTGCGCTCGCGGTGTTGGAGTGGTGAGGATGAGGCATCCGTTGTTCTTGAGGAGTGTTCGGCATTCGTGTAGGAAATGATCCGGGTCATCGAGATGCTCAAGGACAGCAAGCGCAATGATGGTGTCAAATGTCTCGCCGTCCAATTGCGCCACCATTTGCTCGGCTGGAGTGCGGAGGATGCGGACATTCCGGTACTGTGCAGGACGGACATCAGGATCAACGCCTGTGTACGTGGAAACCCGTGTGCGCAACTTCCATGCGAGCGATGCTTGTCGTCCGCAACCGACATCGAGTACGGTTGCGGATGCGTGCGGCGCGAAGACGCGCCAGAGCGCTCGTTCCCGCCATGCGCGGATGCAGAGATCTAAAGGACCGTAATGGAGATCGGACACTCTGTACTTCACGAGTAATAGCACTGCTCGAACGCCATCCCGCACACGAATCTTTTTTCCCTCATGGTACGAGCGCGGCGTGTAGGTGATGGAAACCTCCGGGATGGTGATGCCGAGCGTCGCGATTTTTGCCGTCACCTCGATTTCGGTGCCAAAACCGTGCTCTCGGAGATCTAGGAATGTATAGAGCTGCGTATTGATGAGCTTATAGCACGTTTCAACATCGGTGAGACGTTGTCGAAACAGGAGGTTTGTCAGAAGGGTGAGTATGCGATTGCCCCAGAGGAACGTCTTACTGGAGCACGCATTCACGATGTCCTTGTCGCGAGACCCGTAGATGGCGGGGGCATGAGTCAGATGCGCTGCAGTGACGAGTGTCTGGATGTCCTGCGGATCATATTCGAGATCGGCATCCTGGATGATGATGTAGTCCCCATGTGCATGTTCCAGCGCAGTGCGGATGGCGGCACCCTTGCCGCGGTTTGTCGGATGCGTGAGGAGGCGAATCGAACCGTCACAACGGGCATCCGCAAGCGTGTGCGTGATCCACTCTCGTGTTCCGTCAGTTGATCCATCGTCAACAAAAAGGATACTTTTTTCAATCTCGTTGTTATCCACCGCGAGGCGCAAGCGTACGAGCGCATCGTAGATGCGTGCGATGGTGCGTATCTCATTGAAGCTCGGGACGATGATGGTTATTGTTCTTATGGGAGATGGGAAGCGCATACGTTATCGGGGTGTTTCTTCGGTGGATGGTGGCGCGAGCTCGTAGACCTCGGCGCCGTCGTTCGCGTATGCGAGGTGCACCCCCGGGAGATCTGTGGGATGGAGCACCCATACATCGCGATGGGTATCGGTGACGAGAAAATAGCGGACGTTGAGATTGCGCAGGAGCAGCAGTGCATCAGCGGGTGACATCCGCGCCATGAGGATATCCAGAAGTGCTGCGCGTTTCACCGTGGCGTTTGTCGTCTCGTGCATGTGTCCGTACGCAACGGGCCGCGCGGCGTATCGCGGAACAAAGTACCCATCAATACTTGCCGCGACGGTCGCGTCGCGTTCGTCCGCGTGCGCGCGGATCCAGTGCATTGCGTCAATGGTGGCATTCGGGTAGAAGAAGTAATACAGGAATGTGGGGGTGTGTGCATTGCGCGGATCGTACCGGAGGAGGTCCGCGCCAACGACGGTGATTGGCGACAGCGCGAAGACGACGATCGCGGTGATCGCGCCCGTGAGCCGCGTCCAGCCGTACCGCGCGATGGGCTGCGGGAGGTGCGCGCGCAGCGTCGCGAGGATCGCCGCGAGCGCTGGCGTACCCGCGAGCACGAGCGCAACCTGAAATCCCTCGCTGAGCTTGCGCTGCCATGGGAACGGCGTGACAAGGAGGACCACATTCGCCACGAGCCACGCGATGAGGAGCCGATCGGTGCGTGTCATCGTGCGCAGACGTAGAACGATTCCCGCAGTGGCGAGCGGAATGAGCGCGCCGTAGCTGATGAGGACGACCCACCAGCGCGGCATCGGGAGGATGTTTTGTCGAAGGTGCCACACGGTGATCGGGTCTGCGTGGATAAGCCAGAGTTGGTACGCAATCGCTGGCGCACCCATGAGGAGTACGACCACCGTGAGTGCCACGAGGCGCTTCGGGATGCGTCGCGCAACGATTGTTTCGATGGTGATCCATGCGGCGAGTACACCGAAGATCGTCACGACGTAGTACGGCTGCATGTGAAAGAGCGCGAGTGCCGCGATGCCGGCGAGCACGGCATCGCGGATGTGGCCGGACAGCGCGTAACGGTACCCCAAAAGGATGATGCCAAGGAGGAGCCAGAGCGATGCGATGAAGTGCGGCGACGTGTACATCGCGGTGAACGGGAATGCCTCCGCGACGAGCAAGTCCATGAGGACTCCCGCTTCCTCTGGCGGTGCATGCGTCGCGTATGAGGTGAGTCCGTGCACGATGCCACCAAACCCCGCAGCAAACGCGATGCCGAGGAGTGCGATACGCCGGAGCGTGGACGCGCTCCAGGTGCCAGCGCCGCGCTCGATGAACGTCGTGACGAACACCGCGAGGAATGCGACGAACGGGATGATGAGGACGAGGCGTACCGCATGGAACGCCACGATCGCGGGGAGGTGGAGCACCGTCGCGATGAGTCCCATACCCAGCCAGAACGCGTGGAGGCGCGGGAATGGCGGCAGGTCTGACGTGAAGCGATTGACGAAGAGGAGGCGTCCCTCGCGTACCTGCTCGATGTATGAGGCGTAGACCGAGAAGTCCCCGACGTTGATGGACTGGAGGCCGGTGAACGTGGCATCCGGAGGCGTGTTGCTCCAGCCGTAGAGGAGCGGCAGGCCGGTGATGACCACGAGCGCGAGTCCAACGAGCAGCGCGAATCGTCGCTCGCTGCGTGCGAGCGTTTTCCAGGTGGGGAACGGCATTGTGCGGCCGGTCATAGCGGTGAGCGGAGGATCGTCCGGCAGTTGCGCACAATGATCCTGAGGACTTTCGCGATGGCAACACCCTCGCGCGGTTCATGCCATGCGATCGGAATCTCAACGATGCGGAAACCGGCGCGCTGCGCACGGATGCAGAGCTCCGTATCAAAGAACCACTGGTCGTCCCGGATGAGCGGGACGATGTCGCGCACCACCCGAGCGTTCACCGCTTTCGCGCCGCACGGCGCATCGGTCATGCGGAGTCCAAACCGGAGCCGGAGGAGGAGCGCGTTCGCACGCGAGATGATGTGGCGGAAGGTGCTCCGGTGCGTCTGCGATCCCGGGAGGTACCGCGACGCCGCCGCGATGTCCGCGCCACTGCGCACCGCGGCGATGAGCTCCGGGATGTGTCGAAGATCAGTGGCGAGATCGGCATCGAGGAAGAGGAAGATATTTTGAGGGACCTCTGCAAAACTCCCTTGTTTGTCATTGCGAGGAGTCCGCGACGTGGCAATCCCGGCCATGCAGTGCACCCGGCTTTCACCTTGTACCGATATGACCGGGATTGCCACGCCTCTCGGATTCGGCTCGCAATGACATGCCGTTGTTGTTTCGCTTGCAGCTTTTCGCCACGCGCTCATTACCGCGTGGCCCTTGCCCGGGCGATCGAGCTCGAGGAGTGCGAGGTGCGTGCCATCGTGTACTATCGCATCCCGCACGACATCGCGCGTGCGGTCCGTCGAGGCATTGTCAGCAACGATAACGCGCCACGGCTCGTGGAGCGTCGCGTGGAGGAACGTGAGGAGTCGCTCGATGGTTGCCGCGATGATGGGCTCCTCGTTCCGTACTGGGAGGATAACGGTGAGCATCCGAGCGTGCGTGATTACAATGCGTACACACGCGCTTCGTCGTCGCCGTAGACCTGCGTCGCGTCGAGGTCGGCATCGAGGAGCGCGGTGAGTTCGGGTTGGTCCGCGGTGACGATTGCGTAGGACGCATCCGTCACCGCGATGATGCGCTGCGCGATGCGGCCATCGGGGATATCACCCGCACGAATGGCGAGGAGCTCGCGGTAGCGTTCGCGGTTGTGGTAGTACGCGAAGCGTGGGTCGAGCCCCACGAGGTAGCGGTGGCGTCGGTCATGGAAGAAGAGGAGGGGAAAATCATCCCAGTCCGCGTGGAAGATGATGGCATTTTCCGGTGCGTGCTCCGCAATCCACGCGCTCGCGCCCGCGAGCGTTTCCACGGAGTATCCGGTGGCAAAGCGCTCGCGCTGCGCGCGGATGCCACGGATGGCGCCCACGGTGAATCCCGCAATGGCGACGAGGAGCATGATCGTCGCGAGCGGGCGTCGGAGCTCACCCGGCCTCCGCCAGGCAATCGCGACACGCGGCGGCCACGCCCACTGGACCGCCGGCTGGATACCCACGGCGATGAAGGCGATGAGGAGCGGTGTGAGGAACTCGATGTGGCGGCGCGCGCCGAGCGTCAGTGCGAAGAACGTCGCGGCGAGGAGTGCGGTCGCGATCGCGTACGCGGTCGTCTGTCGCCCGTTCGCATCAGTCCCACGCACCGTCCGCATGATGAGCACCATGAGTCCGTACGTGGCGATGAGGAGGAGCGGAATGAGGAATCCGATCGCGGAGGCGAGCTCCATCACGGAGAGTGGCACCCATTCGCCACCGGGAATGGCCTCGGGGATGCCGCCGATGACTGCGATGTTCAGGATTTGCTCGCGCGCCATCGTGAGGTTCGCAGGAAAGTACGGGTTGACGATGAGTGCGACCGCATTGCCGCAGAGCGCGGTGAGGATCATTCCGCACATGCGGAGGAACGGCTTGCCGATGCGTAGCGTGGGCGCGGTGCCGTCAACGATCTCCACGACGCACTGCGCGAGCGCAAAAGCGCACACCGCAACGGTGAGCACAGGCCAGTGGCTTGAGGTCCACGTCGCGAACAGCGTGGCGAGGAAGATGCCGATGTGCGACCGCTTCGCTGCCGCGGTCATGCCGAGGAAGAGAATAGTGAACGCGAACCCCTGGGACTTTGCGAGGTTCGCGCGGAGCATGAATGACGAGCTCCCGAGGAGGAGCGCGGTGAGCCAGAACGCGCCGCGGACGTTGAGCGTGCGGAGGAGTGCGGAGAACGTGATCGCGAGGAGCCCGACCGCGGCGATCGTTGCGATGCGGAGGCCCGTTGCGGTACCAAAGATGTTCACGAATGGAACGAGGACGAGGTGGTAGACGAAGTGGAGGTCTGCGAAGGTCTCGGGGAAGTTTGTGAGCGTGAGCCACGGGAACGTCTGCTCGAACACCCCCTCCGCCGCGAGCTCCGCCATGCCGGCGTGGTAGTAGGAGTCGGGGTCCGGGAAGTGGCCGGGCACCTGCACGATGATCGCAATGATCACCGCGAGCACCATGAGAACGCACCCCTGGAGAACGGGGTGCCCGAGTGCGCGTTTCCACGAATCACTTGGTGTTTCGACAGCGACCATCTTTCTCCAGTATAGGCCACCCCATGCTCCATGTCGAGGTGGTATACTGAGGGCCTATGCACCTCGTCCGTCTCCTCATTGGCATCTTCCTTTCGGTCATCGCATTTGTTGGACTCGTGTTCGTGCGCGATGCACACGTGACCATGTGCATGATCGGCGCACTCGTGCTCGCCGTGGGGCTCGTCATGCCGCACGCGACCGCTGTGTATCTCGTGTCCATCGGAACCGGGTGGGTTCTCTTCTTCACCGTGCATACCGCGACGACGTTCCTCGTCGCCGCGCGGCTGTTCGATCGGTTGGATATCGTGGACACGACACTCGTCGGGTTTGAGGGTTCGTGGCTCTACCACACGCTCGTGAACTTCGTGCTCCTCGCAGTGTTCGCGATGCACCTGGATCGCATGCGCTGGGTGGTGGGCGGCTACCTCGCCGCGCTCATCGCTGCGCCGCTCATGCTCGTCCTCCATGCCTACGGGCGTCCGCTCTGGACGGCGGTGGAGTCGCCGCCCCTCATCATACTCTACGCGCTCATCGGGCTCGTGCTCCTCGTATCGATCTTTTCGATGCGCTACCAGCGGACATTCCCGCGGTTCCTCCAGGACCTCCGCGTGCTCGCCGTCACGTCGCTCGTCTTCTACGCCGCGGTCACCCTCGTGCCCTACGCGATCCTCCTCTTCCGCGTGAACCTTCCGCGCGCTTGACCGCGTCGCACATCCGTGCGAGCATCGGAACGAGCGGCCTCGGTGCCGCGTTGTTCATGGTTCCTTCGATTGTCCCTCCAGAGGAGGAGTGTGCCATGTACGATCTTGCAGTCATCGGCGCTGGTGACACCGGCACTGCGAGCATCTACGTCGCATCCCGCTACACGAGCATGCAGCGCATCGCGCTCATCGAGCGTGAACAGGATATCGCCACGGGCGCATCGAGCCCCCAAACGAACTCCCAGACGCTGCACTTCGGCGACATCGAGTCCAACTTCGATCGGGCAACGACGGAGCGCGTGCGGGATGCCGCAGAGCTCGTCGCCGCGTTTCTCGATCGGTATGGGCATGCGGCGATGTACCGGAAGGGGCATAAGATGCTCCTCGCCGTGGGTGCGCACGAAGTCGCGCAGCTCAACGCGCGCTATGAGGCCATCCATGATCTCTTCCCCGACATCCGACTCATCGGGCGCGAGGAGATCGCGCAGTTTGAGCCACGCGTGATTGCGGGACGTTCTCCACGCTGCGCCATCCGTGCGATCATCTCCACCGATGGGTACATCGTGGACTTCGCGAGTATCGCGCGGGCGTTCGTCCGCCTCGCGCGGAAGAGCAGTACGACGGCGGTGGACGTGTTCCGCGCAACGCCAGTGACCGCGCTCGCGCGCGAGGAGGATGGATTCCGCATCACGACGCGCCGTGCCACGATCCACGCGCGCACGGTCATCGTGGCCGCAGGCGCGCACGCACTCCGGTTTGCGAAGGAGATGGGCCTCGCGGCGCACCTCGAGATCCTCCCCATTCGGGGGCGGTTCCTCCAGACGCGCATTCCGCATCTCCTCCGTGGCAAGGTGTATACGATGCAGCACCCCACCCGCCCGTTCGCGGCGATCCACGGCGATCCAGAAGTACACGACCTGCGTGTGACGCGCTTTGGTCCCACGGCGCTCGCGGTCCCCGTGCTCGAGCGGTTCCGCCTCAAGACCGCGTGGGATTTTCTCCGGACGATCGTGTGGAGTATTCGTGGTCTCCTCTCCTACGTCGCGGTGCTCTGCCGGCCAGACCTCATCGCCTTCATCGTGCGGATGGCAGCCATCGAGCTCATTCCGGTGCTCGGTAGGCGCATCTTCCTTCGCGCCGCGCAGAAGATCGTGCCCACGCTTCGGTCGCGCGACCTCACCTGGGCGCGTGGCGCGGGCGGCATACGGCCACAGCTCGTTGATACGCGGGCCATGGCGCTCAGCAACGCCGAGGGACGCATTGTCGGGAACGGTGACATCTACGAGATCACCCCCTCCCCGGGCGCGAGCGTCTGCCTCGGCATCGCGTGCGAGGACATCGCGCAGGTCTGCACGTGGGTCGGCGCGACCTTCGACCGCGAGCGGTTCCTCGCAGACCACACGCGCCAGCATCCACGCGATGCTGCGTCTCCCTGAGTACCACGCACCCCCAACGTAAGTTGGGGGTGCACTCTTTTTTTCTCCGCTATCCACTGGTGCGCTTGCATGCCTCCGCACTACGATGGAGACATCACCTATGCTCATCGAAATTGCGGCGTGGCATCTTGTCACAGCGGTCTCCTCCGTCATCGCGGCCTCCATCTACCACTCGCTCGACGAATGACGTGCTTGCGACAGTACTATTCCGATTGCTCTCGGCTCGCTGTACCAGCTCACCTCATACCTTCCCACCTCCTCTGTCGTCATTGCGAGTCCGCGAAGCAATCTCACACGATACAAGGGATTGTTGCTGGTGAGACGACGTTCCGATGTCGTCCTGAGGGCATCTGCGACCGAAGGATCTCACACGGTTCATGGATAGTGTGGGGTCTCTCGCTCGTCAAACCTCACTCGAGATGACGCAGGAGCGTCACTTCGCGGACTCGCAATGACGGACGGGAAAAAAATTCTATACGCCCAACAGCAAACACTCCGACATTACGTCGGAGTGTTTGCTGGGGCGGCCGAGGGGAATTGAACCCCCGTCCCCGGGACCACAACCCGGTGTTCTGACCATTGAACTACGGCCGCCGTACGGTGTTTCTTGTCACCTATGCCCCCGGAGAGAATCGAACTCCCATAGCCGGCTTAGAAGTCCGGCGTTCTATCCATTGAACTACGGGGGCAACATTCCGAGACAAACCTCCCGGTTTTTCTCGGCCTCTTTTCCCTACGCCAAGGTCGCTCGTCTCCGGACTTCGCGGGGGTCGGGCAAAGCCCTTCTGCCCCCGCTCGTCCTGCGGCTCGCTCGCGTTCAGATGCGGGAGCGACGATGCGCCGGTAACGGGCATGGACCACATCATCACCGTAGCATACACGACATACTGTTCAATGGCAACACCCGCTCCGGAGGGGAGCGGGTGTCGGTGTAAAGCTGCTACTGGTGCGGCGCGGTGATCGTTACAGAGTAGTACGTCCCCGGTGGTTGATCGAGACACGAGCACCACTCGGCCTCCGTGAGCGGGAGCGTGAACGTGTAGTTCGGAAACTCTTGCCCCGCGAGCGTCGTGACGTGGATCGTCCAGCGCTTGTGTGTCCAGCGCTCACCCGCGCGTTCTTCGACGGCATGGATAGAGGTGATGCTCTTGAGCCCGAGGATGTGCCGGCCACCCGCACCTCGTTGGTGTGGGGCCTCGCCGACGAAGGTCGAGAGCGTCACCAGGGCTTTTCGGTCCGGGACCCAGAAGTGATCCGGGAGCGTGCAGTGGCTGTGCGCGGGGTGGTGGATGAGCATCGAGTGCGTATCGGGCAGCTCAGGGTGCTCCAGTCGAACGACTTGCCGGTGCTGTCCTAACTCCACCGAGTGTACGGTCATGTACTTTGCGAGTTCCATGTTTTCTCCTCGAAAGGACTCCGTGAGCATGGTAGCTGGATCACCGTATCCTGTCAACTGCCTCAAGGAAACACCCGCTCCGGAGGGGAGCGGGTGTCTGCGGGTGCGGTGCTCACGCGTGTACGAGGGATAGCGTGATGCGGTAGTGCGTCCCGGGTGTTTGATTCTTGCACGCGAGGTATTCGTTCGGGGTGAGAAGCAGGGCGAGGGTGTACCGCGGAAGTCGGAGCGGCTCGCCGCTGGCATGCCATGTGCCGATGTGGAGAACGCGGTTGGTACGAACCTCGCGGTGTGGCGGGAGTGTTGGGCGGTCCTGCACGAGCTCTTCCCACACGAGTCGTTCGAGTGCGAGGAGCTCATTCGTATGCCCGCCGCTGTCACGAAAGGCATGAAATCCCTCGTAGGGTACGGGTTCTACCAGCACCGTGATGGTGTCCGGGAGGCCTCCGGCGTTCCAAGGGATCCCAAATCGCAGGGAGGTCGTGAGGTCTAGGACGAGCGTTGAGGTGGTCTGACTCCCCCAGTGATCGCTTTGCGTGGCGGATATGGTGAGATATTCGGTTCTGCCCCCAAGGGTGTAGTGGGCTCCCTCGATGTGTAGCTGCTTCTCCAGTTGCATGGTTCCTCCGTGGAAGATGCTGTCACCATGGTAGCAGGTGCAGTGCGTCCTGTCAATCACGGGGCGTCGCGCGTCGTCGGTGGCGGCGTTGGTGCACCGCGCGGAGCTGGCGGTTGGTGACGTGCGTGTAGATCTGGGTCGTCGTGATGGAGGAGTGGCCGAGCATGGCCTGGACATCGCGGAGCTGCGCGCCGCCACGGAGGAGGTCCGTCGCAAAACTGTGGCGCAGCGTATGTGGGTGGACGTGCTTCACGATTCCCGCTGCCCTCGCGTACTTCGCCACGAGCCGCTCCACGCTCCGCGCCGAGAGTGACCGCACTTCCTCCGGCGTGCGACGTACTGCCCGATCGTGCCGCACGAACACGAACGGCGACGGATCGCGCCGCGCGTCGAGGTAGCGTTTGAGTGCGCCCGTCGCGGTGTCCGACAGGAACACGATGCGTACCTTCCCACCCTTTCCGTGCACCGCGAACTCGCCGCGTTTGAGGTTGATGGCATCGCGTTCCACCCGCACGAGCTCGCCCACGCGCATGCCGGTGGAGAAGAGTACTTCGAGGATCGCAGCATCGCGGAGGCGGAGGATGCGTCCCGTGCCCCGTGTACCTTCCGTCACGTCCGCGAGCGGCGCGGCGAGGAGTCGTTCTACTTCCTCGGGCTCCAGGAACGCCACTTCCCGCTCGTTCTGTTTGGGGAGCTCGATCTTCTCTGGCGCGAGCGATGCGATGTCGCGCTTCACGCAGAACTTGAGGAACGAGCGCAGGATGACGAGGTGGAGGTTCTGTGTCCCAATGGTGAGCGTCTCCGCCGCGCGGCCCGGCCGACGGTGGAGCCACATGCGGAAGGCCCGCACGAGCTCCATCGTGATGTCCTCCGTGGATTTTGCCCCACGCTTCGCGGCAAACGCGAGGAATCGATCGAGCACGAACCCGTACATCGTGAGCGTCGCTGGCGCACGACCGCGCTCCACCTCGCAGTACTCAAGGAACTGCCGGACTGCGTGTTGGAGGGGGAAGGACTTGATGGTCATACACCGTGTGCAGGGTGCTCCGAGGATGCGTCGTAGAGGAATTATACCGAATCGTACCGGTTCTTGCTCTTTCCTGACACTGTGCTACGCTAGCCGCAGGTAATAATCATTGGCGATTGCTCGGCACCGCGCTCCATTGGCGGGTGCTTGGCAACTCGCGACACGGTTTATGGTTGACAAGAAGTTCAAGGAGCGACTCATCAAGAAGTTCCAGACGCACGAGGGTGACACCGGCTCCCCGCAGGTACAGATTGCGATCCTCACGGAGGAGATTCGGTTTCTCGTGGATCACCTCAAACTCCACAAGAAGGACTTCTCGTCCCGCCGCGGCCTCCTCAAGAAGGTCTCGGAGCGTCGTCGGCTCCTCAAGTACCTCGGTCGTGAGAATCCCGAGGCGCACGATGAGCTCGCGAAGCGACTCAAGCTCAAGACGAAGAGCGCGGTCGAAGCGGCGAGTGCAGAACCCGAGCCGCTCATTGGCGCCACGAAGAAGCGCATGAACCAGGCCATCAAGCACGGCGCAGGTCTCCGGAATGTTCCGGAAGTGCGCGGTGCCAATGCGTCATAACGCACGCGCATGATCAGACACGAGGAACAACGGGTCGCGGTGTTCATTGATGCGCAGAACCTCTACCACTCTGCGCAGCACATGTTCGGCGGCAACCCGAACTTCAAGGCCATCCTGGAGTCCGCGGTCTCTGGACGCAAGCTCGTCCGCGCGATCGCCTACGTCATTCGCGGCTCGTCCGGCACCGAGCAGGCGTTCTTTGATGCGCTCACGAACCTCGGCATCGAAGCGAAGGAGAAAGACCTCCAGGAGTTTGCATCCGGCGCGAAGAAGGCGGATTGGGATGTCGGTATCGCCGTGGATGCGATTCGCATCGCGGACCTCGTGGATGTCGTGGTGCTCTGCTCGGGCGATGGTGACTTCATTCCGCTCATCGAGTACCTCCAGCACGAGGGACGGCTCGTGGAGGTCTGCGGATTCCGTCCGACCACGTCGGGCAAGGTGCAGACCATCGCGGATGGATTCACAGACCTCAATGATAAGCAGTTCGTTATCATGAAGGGTCGGAGGCGGTTGATACGTCCCACCGCGGGACGAGAGACGGCCTCGTGAGTATTGTAATCAATGGCTGACCGCTAGACGGAGAGCACCCTCTGGTGTTCGGGTCTATCGGTCAGCCCATTTATGAGTTGAGGGGCATTGCGCGCTCAACTCCCATGTATATGGCTGACCAGATTCGTTCGTACGAGCTCCCATGGGGTGGGCGAACGCTCACCGTCGAGCTCGGGAAACTCGCCGGACAGGCAAACGGTGCCTGCCTCGTGCGCTACGGTGACACCGTTGTCCTCGCGACTGCGGTGCTCTCGCCGTCTACGCGCGAGGGGATTGATTTCTTCCCGCTCATGGTGGACTTTGAGGAGAAGCTCTACGCGGCGGGGAAAATCAAGGGATCGCGCTTCATTAAGCGTGAGGGGAGGCCGACGGACGAGGCGATCCTCGCCGGACGGCTCATTGATCGCTGTATCCGACCGCTCTTCCCGGAGGGGATTCGCAACGATGTTCAAGTCGTCATCTCGACGCTCTCCTGGGACGCGGAGAACGATTCCGATGTCCTCGGTATCACCGCGGCATCCATCGCGCTCGCGATTTCCGACATTCCGTGGGATGGCCCCATCGGCGGGATTCGCATCGGACGCATTGCATCGGACGATGATGTGACGCGGCAGGAGTGGGTCATCAACCCCACGTACGCGGCGCGCGACAAGAGCGTCCTCGACCTCGTCATCGCCGGAACTGCAGAGCAGGTGATCATGGTGGAGGCCGGCGCGAATGAGGTTCCGGAGGCGATCATGAAGGAGGCCATCCGTTTTGGCGCGAAGCACCTTGGCCCCGTCGTTGCACTCGTGCGGAAGATTCAAGAGGAGGCCGGCAAGGAGAAGGTACTGCCGGTGCCGGCTGCGGGTGCGGCGGACCTCGATGCGGCTGCGGCGGTCACGGAGACGTTCGTCACCGCGCGCGCTCGCACGGTGCTCAAGGCAGGTATTGCGGAGACCAAGCAAGATCGCAATGCGCTCGTGAAGAACCTCATTGATGAGCTCGACGCGCATCTCGTGGAGCGCGGTGTCGCCGAGGATCTCCTCCCGCAGTGCCGTCGCCTCGTCAAGCCGATCATTGAGCGGGTTATCGTGGGACTCATTCTCGACGAGGGCTACCGCATTGACGGCCGCAAGCTCAACGAAATTCGACCGCTCCACTCGGAGGTCGCGCTGCTCCCGCGCACGCACGGGTCGGGGCTCTTCCAGCGCGGGCAGACCCACGTGCTTTCGACCGTCACACTCGGCTCGCCTGGCATGGAGCAGATCCTCGACACGATGGAGTACGACATGAAGAAGCGCTACATGCACCACTACAACTTCCCGCCGTTCTCGGTGGGAGAGGCGCGGCCGATGCGCGGCCCGGGTCGGCGCGACATCGGGCACGGTGCGCTCGCCGAGCGTGCGCTCGAGCCGGTCATCCCGTCGAAGGAGTCGTTCCCGTACACCATCCGTGTTGTCTCTGAGGTCATGTCCTCGAACGGATCGAGTTCCATGGGCTCCACGTGCGGTTCAACGCTCGCGCTCATGGATGCGGGCGTGCCGATCACGGCACCCGTCGCCGGCATCGCCATGGGCCTCGCATCCGATGACACCGGCCGTTGGAAGGTTCTCACCGATCTCCAGGACCTCGAGGACGGCAAGGGCGGCATGGACTTCAAGATCGCGGGAACGCGAGCCGGCATCACCGCTGTACAGATGGACACCAAGACGAAAGGCCTCGCGCTTGAGATTTGTGACGCGGCGATTGACCAGGCACGCGAAGCGCGATTCCAGGTGCTCGACAGCATGGCGGAGGTCATTGCCGCGCCGCGTGCAGAGCTCTCGCAGTACGCGCCGCGCGTCGAGACCATCCAGATCAACCCCGAGAAGATCCGTGAGGTCATTGGCCCAGGTGGGAAGGTTATCAACGCGATCATCGACAAGACCGGCTGCGAGATTGATATCGAGCAGTCCGGCCAAATCTTCATCACCGCGGTGACGGCGGATGGCATGGAGCGCGCGAAGAAGTGGATTCGCGACCTCACCCGTGAGGTGGAGGCCGGCGAGATCTTCCACGGGCCAGTCGTCCGGATTCTCGATTTCGGCGCATTCGTCGAGGTGCTCCCCGGTCGCGACGGCATGGTGCACATCTCCGAGCTCGCGCCGTACCGCGTGAACAAGGTGGAGGATATCGTGAAAGTCGGCGACATTGTTCCCGTGAAGGTGAAGGAGATTGACGACATGGGCCGCGTGAACCTCTCGATCGTGGAGGCCGTGCGCGCCGGCGAGGAGTTCACCTTCCCACCGGCACCCGAGCGTCCCGTTGGCGGATTCGATCGCGGTGGTCCGCGTCCCGGCGGCCACAGCGGCCCGCCACGCCACGGTCCCGGTGGCGGCCCCCGCAGGAGCGGCCCGCGTCCCCCACGACGATAACGCGATTGCAGACGAACAGCCCGCGCACCATGCGTGGGCTGTTCGTCTTTCGTCTGTTGTACTCGGATGCACAGCGAGCTTTTCGTCGCGAGATACTCGCAGCGAGAAGCTCAATACCACCCCCTCCTACTTCCCCTCAAGATGAGGGGGAGAGCCGGAAGGGTGTTATCTGATCCTCCCCCCTCATCTTGAGGGGGAGCGAGAGGGGGTGCGCTCGGTTGACAGGATCACATGCGCATGCGAGGATCAAAGCAGTTCGTTCGTTGTGGAGGTGCATCATGGACGAGAAGAAGAGCGAGCTGGAGATGCGGTGCGAATCGGCGGCATTGCGGGCGCTCATCGCTGCCTATGAGAAGGAGGCCGGAGAACTGCGCAGGAGCATTGGTAGTGCACGAGCGGATCTCACGAAGCTCGAGGAGCAGTGTCCCCATCCTGGGGTCGAGCGCGTCGGTGGGTACGTCGTGCCCGGTCAGTCGTGCGCTATCTGCGGGTTCGAGATGCTCTACGTGGGCGATTGATCGAGGATGATTGTCCAGACCGGCGCATTGGTCGTCACGATCATGAGCGGTGCCCCACCATGGAGCACCGCTTTCTCGTGACGCGTGCATGCGGTATGGTGCTTGGGAGATATATGACATGGTCATGGCACTCACGAAACATGAAGAGGGCGGTGTTCGCGCTCGTGCTCGCGTGCGCTGCGCTTGCTATCGGCACCACCCAGTGGCATCGAGTGTTCCCGTA
This sequence comes from bacterium, assembly GCA_030647005.1. NCBI lineage: Bacteria > bacterium. Next base: position 12,445 of record JAUSKG010000034.1, on the reverse strand, counting down.
TCGCGATCACATCGCACCGCACGTGTCCGCACGCGCTGCGGTGTACGCGCATGCGCATCTCACCCCGCGGGTCCGGAGCGCGCTCCAGGATCACCTCGCGGTACTCGTGGGTGGGGATGATGCCACGCTCCTCGCGCAGATCATCGGGGACCCGTCGGTGGAGGAGGTTGGTGTGGAGTTGGGAACGGACAGCGCGACGATTTTCCTATGGGGCCCTACGGTTGGTATTGCACCAATCGTACCAAAAGACCCCGTATTCATTGGGCAAACACCGATCATCGTGCGTGATCTCCGCGGCGAGGTTAGTCGTGAGCTTGGTCCTCCGCATGTCCGCCCACTCAACGTAGTTGTCCGTACACCAGAGTTGTTCAGTGTGCTCGGCATCCAAGCAGATGGGTACGGAGGTATCCCCGAGACGATCGCGCTCCAGGGAACCATCACGCGCGACGGCGTACTCCTTCGTACTGCCGATCTTGCGCAACCATTTCCGCGCGGCCGTATCATCACCGTGTCGGCTCCGCTCACCTACGGCTCGCTCGTCGCGAGCGGCGTGCCACTGCGTATGATGCCGGAGCCGTTCTCCTCCTTCCTCGCGACGCAGCAGTTCGTAGACGTGTACGCGAACTGGCGGGAGCAGTCCATTGCGGTGCGCGCGGATACCGCGAATATCACGAGCGATGCGCTCTCGCGCGCCGCTGCGATGATTGCACCCGCGCTGCGCCCCGCGCTCCTCGACGGGTTCGTCACGCAGGTGGCAACCGCGGATGCATCGGCGATCACCGTCGAGCGTGACGGCACGACCATGATCGCGTATGACGCGCAGCACGCTCCCGTGCTCGCGCTGCGAGCAGACGCGGATGGCGTGCTCGTCTCCAACCGACCGGAGCTCGTCACGAGCAGCGAGCAATCGCTCCTCCGTCTCCCGCGCTCGTGTTCGATGCGTGGAAGCGATGCGATGACATTCCAGGCAATGGTTCATCCACAGGTCGTTGTTCTTGGCATGTTTTATGCATCGCTCAGCGAAGTATCTATCTGTGGATTGATTGAACCAAGGAATGAATAATGCGCTCTGTTGAGCGGAGCGATCTTGTTGATAACAAAATGTTTTTTTGCAGTGGATAATCGAAAGTAGCTCAAGCAATCGTGGTTGATTTCCAAGTGTCGCAGCAACGAGCTTCCATTTTTTTTGTTGCAACACAGCGAAAATGATATTTTTTGACCCATTATATTGCTCGATTGACTGTAATCCGTTCGCTTGGTATATTGGATAAGTACGAAGGGGAAACACATGTAGGGATCTCCCTGGGAGAGTCCGAGTGAGGCGAATTGCTTCAGTCGGTATGTCATGTTCGGTGCTCGCTCATCGGGAGTTCCTTCCGCTCTACTGTTCCTCATACCGGCCCGAATGCTGAATAGGGCCAAGTGTTGGTAAACCAAAAGCACAACGGGTGTAGTCCCTCGTTTCAACTTGTGGCCACCCAGCGAATGGTTGAGCGGCGCACTTCTCAGCAAAGTGCAAGAACGATATTGGTACGTGCTCGTTTCCGCGGATCGGTGCCTCGGCTGGGTTCATCCGAGCCAGCGATCCGCGGACACAGCCAAGGCCAATGATCGTCAAGAGGCGCAGGATTGTGCTGAAATCATTACCGCTATCAAAACGGCGGCGCACATCCAAGCGCCTCTTTCTTTTTGCGCCATTTTTCCGTACTGGACGGTCCCTCTGCGAGTCGCTATGCTAGAAATCTCACAGCACTTGTTGTGAGTGGGTCCTCCACGTCATTTTGAGGGGGTGGGATGGGGATGGGTGGTTTCGCATGTTCCCTCCGAAGCTGGTGCGGGAGCACCAAGGATGGATATGCACGCAACAGCAACTGCTATGGATACGGGGCTCCTGAAGACGATTGAGGAAAGATTGCTTACGCGGAAGCAAGAACTCGAACTCGAGCTCAAACGCTACGGGAAGTTTGAGGACTTTGGTCGCGGTGAGGATGAGAACGCCGCAGAAATTGCGACGTACTCGGACAACCTGTCCCTCGGGCAGGCACTGGACCACGCGCTCCGCGATGTGAACAATGCGCTCTCGCGCATCGCCGCGGGCACGTACGGGATGTGCCGATACTGCAACGAGCAGATTCCAGAGAAGCGACTGATCGCGCGTCCAACCTCCAGCTCCTGCGTGCGCTGCAAGACGGAGAAGAAGGGAGGATAAACGTAGAACGATGAACGCAGAATGCAGAACGTAAGATGGGGAACTGAGAAAAGGATGGTTGCGTGCGGGTTGATTGCTGTCGCCATTGCCACGGATGTCGTGTTGAAGATGGTCGCACGTCAGATGCTCCCCGTGGGGGAGCATTTTGCGTGGGGGACGCGCGCGGGGTGGGTGGGGTTTATGCCGAGCACGAATGAGGTCCTCGCGTTCTCGCTGCCGATCCCGAATGCGGTCATTTGGCCGGTGGGCGTTGCGGTTGTCATTGCGCTCATTGTCCACGCGGTGCGGCGTCGCATGGCGACGGGACGATTTGATGTGCTGCTCCTCGCCGTCATCCTCGGTGCGATCTCCAATCTCACTGAGCGCATTGCTCTCGGCGGAGTGACGGATTATCTCAGCGTCACAAGCATGTTCCCCGCGTTTAACATCGCAGACCTCCTCATCATTGGTGGTGTGATTGGGTGGTGGTTTGCGTCGTATTTCCAAGCATGCAATGACCCTCGGAGAGGGGTTTGACATCGGTAGGGAGCCGTGGTACGGTGCAGCCGTGCTCTTTGCACAATCGAGTAAACCTGGAGGAAGCAATGGAAGATGGATTCGAGCCGATTCGTGCGTTGATTCGGGAGTGCCTCGAGTACCCGGGAGTTACGCAGGATCAGATCAAGGAGCTCCTGCATCTCAAGTACGCCACGATCGTGCACGGGTGGTTGCACCGCGGGACGAAGCACAAACGCCAGAAAGAGTGGCCCGGCATGCAGGACAAGGTGCAACGGTATCGTGACCGACTCCTGCGCGACCTGAAGCGGCACGGGCCGCTTCCGGAGGACTGCGATCGTGCCTGGCAAGAGCACTGCTCGGCGTTCCTCGATCGCGAGCGGATGTCCGCGGAGAGGTTCGCAGAGCATTGCGGCGTGCCCGACTATCAGGTGCGACGATGGCAGCGTTTCGGTGAGGTGCCGGGTGATCGTCAGCGTGCGCGCGTGGAGGAGTTGACGGTCTACGCGTTCGAGCCGCGGTACATCCTGCGAGCGGTGGAATGCGCACGGATGCGATTCCTTAGTCCGCTTCCCCGTCCGCTCGACGACATCGGTGATCGGGCCGTGCTCGCGGGTGTCCTGCGTGCGATTCGTGATGGCGCGGGCCTCACGACCGAAATTTTCGCCCAGCAGGCGAACGTATCGAAGCTGCGCCTGGACGTGCTCATGTCCGGCGCGGCGGCAAAGGCGCGCATCCATCTCCGCGTGGAGAATATCGCGGACGTGCTCTGCGGCGTCGCCCACTACCTGACGCGCACTCCGTACGTGGAGATCAACGCACTGCACGATAACGGGTGCGCACGGGCACTGGAGATGATCAGGAATCGCCCGACGATGCCGAAGGCCTGGCAGATCATCCCCCGCGGTCGTGTTGCCTGGGTGCGCATCAGTCAGTTTTTGGGGGAGGGGACGCATCCGAACCTTCGGTACCGGTCAACGCAGGGTGAGCGCCTCGCGATTCTGCTCGTGCGTTTCTGCATTGCGTATGAGCAGTCCGGCGAGACACCGGTGACGGTCGCGCAGCACTCCGATCTCACGCAGAACTCGATCATGAGCTGGATTCGGGGGCGGGTGCTCCCGGGGCCGCAGCAGATCGAAGCGTTGCACAAGGCGATCGCGTGGCTGGAAGATGAAGACAAATCTGCGTCTCCGGTAGCCAACGCGCTCACCGAGGCATTGCCTCGCGCGCACGCGGCGGAGATTGGCGGGCCTCCCGCAAGAGTAGATGACGCGGTCGAGGTGCCCGACGACCACACGCCCACGGACGGTGCGTACGACATCCTCGTTGGCATCGCATCAATCATGCGCGGGCTCAAGCAGATGAGCCGCGCGGGTTGGAAACCGGACGCACGGGCGCGTCGCATCATCGTGACTACGATGCGAGATCTCGCTGCCATCGGCGAGTTGACCGATGCGGACATCGTGGGGCCGGAAGTGGTCCCCGAGGTCGCAGAGACGCTGCGTACCCTGCTCCCGTCGCTCACGACGGTACGCGATGCTCGCGGACGACGGTAGTTCGTCACAACCGAAAACCCTAAAGAAGGTGAGGAGTCGTCATGAAGGTATCACCGGTTCTCTTTCAAGCAACCGCCGAGCTGCTCGTTGGACCGCTCGGCGCAGAGCTGTACACCGATCCGGGCAAGTGCGTCGTGGAGATCATTCGGAATGCGATGGTGGCGTGCATGGGCGGCGGGACCCAGGAGCTCTGGGAGCCATCACGGATCCACGTTGAGCTCAGCATCGAGAAGCGGCACGCGTTCACGGGAGAGTCCGCGCTCGTCTGCTTTGACTCCGGCACCGGCTTCACGCAGGCCGATTTCGATCGGTTCTGCTCGCTCGGGGCGAAGCGTCGGGAAGGAAAGCGCGGGAGATACCGTGGCGCATCGGACAAGGGGATCGGTCGTACCGCAGCGTTCGCGCTGCGCCGCGATCGGTATAGCTACGACACGGGGTTCACCGTCTTCACGCGCACGTCGGTGTCCGGTCGTGTGACGTGCTGGCGCATCACGCCAACGGCGGCAACGACACCGCCGGGTGCGCTCCCGCAATCATTCGAGCCCGACGCGTTGGAGCTCGGTGCGTACGCGGGCCATCGCGGGCGATTCTCCTGCATCGTCGTGGACAACCCGGTCTTCGGGTCGCACAACGAGCTCCGAGATGCGGTTGCACCCTGGCTTCCACGCAAGCGTGATCGCTGCGGCACGCTCCTCATCGGCGGGAAGAAGTTCGTCCCGCCACCGCTCGTGTCCGCACTCGTGATCGCCGTGCCGGATACCGCCATCGAGGCCTACCTCGAGCGCGTTCCGGACCCCGCGAGCGAGCGGAGCGGCATCTGGCTCGTGGATGCAGAGACGGGGTTCCGTGTGGGATTCTGTCCGGCACTCGGTCGGCACCTGCCATACCCGCTCGGCCGTCCGGATCTCCGAGGCGACATCTTCGTCCCGGGACTCCTGGAACAGCAGGACACGTCGCGCAGCGGGCTGCACGATATGTTCCTCAGGGGGAAGGCATGGAGGAAGATCGCAGACCTCCTCCAGGCCGAGGTTGCCCCGCAGGCGCAGGCACTCCTCGAGGACGCCGATATCATGGCCGGATCGAAGGTGGCGGAGGTCATCACGCACGACATCCGCGCCGCGTTCGAGCATGCATGGGGGAAGGCAACCGCCTCGCCACCTATCCGCAATCCCGAGGGTTTGGGTGGTAATGGCGGAAGTGGTGGCGGTGGAAGTGGTGATGGCGGAAGTGGAGGCGGTGGAAGTGGAGGCGGCGGAAGTGGTGGAGGTGGCAGTCGTGACCGTAAGCAAGGCAGCCGCATCATTCCCCTGAACGTCGGCGACCAGACGTGGTTCTTTGGCTCCACGCGCGCAGCACCGCACGTCTTCGCGGTGATCGGCAATAGCGAGGATCACCTCATCCTTCTCAACACGTGCTACGGTATCTTGCCCACGGGAAAAGCCGCACTCCTCGAGCACCTCACGATGAGTATGCTCGCGGCGGTCGGACAGGCGCAGCACCCCTGGAACAGCGAAGAAGCGAGCGAGTTCGTCGGCAAGCATCGCCACGCACTCCTCGCGAAGCGCAAGGCATGAAAAGACCCCCCGGATCCCTTTGGGACCGGGGGGTTCTCTTGTGCCTACGGCTGCTCTCGCGGCGTGTAGAATACGTCGAGGAATGCAAGGATTTCTTCTTCACGGAGGAGCGTCTTCCATTCGTCCGGCAGGGGCTCCGTCGTCCGCGTGTAGCAGCTCGAGATGACGTTTCTCCCCATACTGCCTTTCCATGCGAGGTAGCGATCCACGAGGGCACGCGTGGGCAGTCCGACGACGGCGAGCATGAATTGCTTCCTCTGGAGACCATGCGCAGCGAGGATGCCGCTCGTATGTGCACACCGTTGGACTTTGCCGATGGTCGTGCGGAGCCATGTCTTCCCCGTTCGTGCCTCGTTGACCTGCGCACATCGCTCGATGAGTACGGCGGTGAGCTTGACCGCGAGGATGTCCTCCGGTGTGGGTTCGCGCAGCGGCTCATCGTCACCCGTTCCCGCATCCGAGGTCGGCTGCGTGGCACGCTCCGGTGCGGGTGCCTCCGCCACGCGTGCATCCTCCGGCAGCTCCTCCGGGAATAGCGGGAGTGCCGGGAGGTGCTCTGCGAGCGGAAGTTGTTCCGCGAGCTGTCCCATGGCGTGGAGACGCTCCCGGATTCGTGTTCCCTCCTTCTGGATGGGCTTCACGAGGTGCTGGACGGAGGATGCCGTGACTTCGAGCTGCGCGATGCGTGCCTCGAGCCATCCCAGCCGTGCGAGGCCATCGGCATCGAGCCGCCGCGTGCGCTGCTTCGCCTGGAGGACATCGCGCTCGCTGTGGTGGGCAGCCATGGCCTCGTCGATCTCGGCGATGCGATCATGCGCGTCCATGCACCACCGCTCGCGAGCGCGCGCAGCAGTTTCGAGTCGCATCTGCTCCAGGATACCGACGGGCGTATCTGCGCCGTGCGCCGCGGTGTGCATGCCGGCGATCGTGGACTGGAGCGCCTCGTGCGCACCCGCGATCGTCGCGGTGAGATGCGTGAGCCGCGCGATGCTCCCCGCCACCTGCGCCCCTTCATCGCGCATCGCCGCTGTGGTGCTCCGGAGACCGTCGAGCGCGAGCTGGTCACGCTCTGTGCGTTGCGCACGTTCGCGTTCGAGCGTCTGCGTCGTTGCAGCGTTGTCCTCATGCGCGGCGCGGAGCGACTGGGTGAGCGTGGTGATCTCGCGGAGGAGATCGTTGATGGCCACGGTGTCCTCCGCGCGTTGCGTCGGCACCGTGTGCTCGGCCTCCGGCTGCGCGCGGAGTGTGTGCTCGAGGTTTTCAAGTGCGGCGGCAAGCTCCGCGATCGCATCATCGAGCGGATCGCCTTTCGCGATGACCCAGAGGAGGCGATCGAAGCGTTTGGTGATCGCGTATGCTGCGCTCTCGCCCGAGAACTGATTTCCGACGAGCTCACGGAGCATGTCGCGCGCCACCATGAAGTCGCTGTAGGTGATGGTTCGTGTTGCGGTCTGCGCGGCAGTTGGTGGTTGCTGCGCGCCCTCATCGTGTCCGGTCATGGCACCTCCTCATCGTATTGGTGAAAGGACTGCGCATTCAGGATACCCCCGCGTGCGCTCCGTGTCAAGGGAGTCCATGGTAGCGAGGTTGACAGGGAAATACCGCCATGATACGGTGCGCGCGATAGGTATTGGTCTTTCACAATACAACGAAAGAGGAGGACGCATGCGGAATGTGACGAAGGAGCGGTGTGTGCATGCCGTGCTCACGCAGCTCGCGCCGTACTTCGATGCCGAGCGCGCCACGGTGGCGACGCTCGGTGGAGATGGTGTCGAGTGTCGCGTGTGGTCACGGCTCGGCATCCCCATCGGACACTGCTGGTTCATCGAGCGTGATCGTCGCAAGCAGCGCGCGCTCCTGCGCATGGAGCGCGGCGCGCATCACTACTGCGGCGATCTCGACGGGTTTCCGGCCATCTTCCGTGCGGCAGTTCCCGAGACGGGACTCGACGTGTTCCACTGGGATATCTGCCAGACGATGGAGTCGCACATCCAGGACCTCCACGCCGTCCTTCCGCTCATAATGGCGAGCACCTCGCGGGTACTCCTCATCACGAGCGCGGATCAACGGGTGCATCGCGTGCACCGTACGCGGGAGCACCTCCACGCGTGGTGGGAGATGCTCCTCGGTGCCACCGAGGCGGCGCGGTTCATCGCGCACCTCACCGCGAGCTACGCAGAGGTGCGCACGCGGGGTTGGTCGGAGGGCGATGAAGAACTCGCAGCGATGCGCGAGCTCAGCGTGTACCTCCACATCCTGCTCGTGAGCTGCGATGCGCAGCGCGGTCTCGACGCGCTCGCACGTTCGCACGATCCATCCACCGCGCGTCATGCCTTCCCAGACGGAAACATCCCCAAGGTGACCTTCCTTCCGGATGTGCTCGTGCGGTACGTGTACTACTCGCGCCACCACGAGACGCACCCGGGGTTCCGGATGCGTACGCTCGGGATGCGCCTCGGACAGCCCGAGGAGCCCCTGGTGCTCACGGACGCGGCTGCGGCACTCGCGCAGCTCGTCATGGCAACACCGCTCTCCATGATCGTTTCCGGAAAGCGGGGGCGATTGCAGCAGGTAACGGTTCGGGGAAATCCCGACGATGAGAAGAAAGAAGAGGAGGAAGTCATGAGTGCAGTTGCAGATGAGTTCCCAACATCCCGTGAGCAGAAGCGTACACTCGACGATCAGCAGGTCCGCGAGTGGCTCGTAGCTCGCGCGCAGCGGTTGATCCTTGGCAGTGACGCAAGGACCGCGGAAGGCATCGAGACCGTCGCCGGCAATGTCCTCAACGAGCTCGCGCGATTCGATCAGCTCGAATCCGCCGTCCAGCAAGCAGGCCTGCTCCTGGAGCAGGCAGAGGCCTCCGCCGCGCAGCTGATCAAGACCGCGCTCAATGGTGGTGCTCCCGCACCCCATGGGTCCGTCGAGATCGCTGCACTCGCGCCGCAGCAACCGTCGGACGCACCACTCGCTATCGGTGGGATCCGCAACCTCACGAAGGTGTCGCGCCAGAAGGCCGAGGATCGCCTCACCGTGATGGCGGCCAAGGGCGAAAAGCAGCTCAAGGACGAGTACGAGGCACTCAAGGCGGAGTTTGGTGTCGCCGTTCGTCCCGCGTCAAGGAAGTTCCTTCGCGCGTGCTACTCCAATGCGAAACGGACGGCCGCGCATGGCAAGGTACCGGATGGCACGCCACCCCCGCAGGGCGGTCGTGTCAAGGCGACGAAGCCCACGAGCGACCTCACTCCCGAGCAGATGGACGAGGTGCGGATGGACTGCGTCTTCGCCCTTGCGGAGAGCAGCAGCGCATACGAAGCACGGCGTGCGGCATGGGCCGCGCAGCACGGGTGCAGCGAGCGCTACATTGACATCCTCCTCCGGCGCACGCGCGGGAAGAAGTTCGCGGAGGAGTTCGTCGTACGGTGCTGTGCGCGGGTGAGTCACCAGAACCATCGTCAGCAGCTCGCACGTCGGCTCATCGCCGCGTACGCGAAGCACGCACCGCCGATCGCGTTCTCCGAGGATACCGTGCTCACGGACGCGAAGCGCAAGCACCAGCAGCTGCTCGCGTCAGAGAAGGCCGCACGGAAGCAGTCGGGAAACGGCGCGAAGCGGGAAGCAGTCGCACCTCCGAAGGCCCCCGCTGCCGCGCAGTCCGCTTTACTCGTCTGGGAAGATCGGTGTGCCATCCAGCTCGCGATGCTCGCCGCGCACGCAACGCGCGACAACGAGCAGATCAAGAAGGCGCGCCGCGATCTCGCCGCCAAGTACGAGACCGAGGAGGCGAACGTTCGTCTCGTCGAGGGTGTCGCGCTCGGCGAGCGTGCCATCGAGGAGGCGGTTGACATGCTCCGCACCACGCCCAAGCACTTGCGCCCGCAGCTCGCCCGCTCGCTCGTGGCTCTCCACAAGGAGATCGGCACCGAGCACTTCCCACAGAAGTCGGCGCGCCTGCTCAATCGGTTGCAGTAGCATCCGATGCATCGTCCCTCCGCTCACCACGAGCGGAGGGACCTCTTTTTACTGGCATTTTCTCCATATCGGTGAGGCCCTTGACAAGGTTTTGATGACCATCTACCTTGGAGATAGGTGATCGTAAATCATCTGAATCCTTTCCCCACCGCTCTGCGGTGTGGAATGCCATCCGCCGCATACATCGTGCGGCACCATCGGCAGGAACCTATGCAACGGAAGCTCGAAGTCATCATTCGCTCCCGTCCGTGAGTCCTCCTTGGTGCTTGTAGGAGTGACATCGCTGGGAGCCGGCGATGTTTTCGTTTCCCCGAGTCCGCGACGTTCGCAATTGGAATACGACGGTTCAGTAATGGACCTGCGCATTCCGGTTGTGACGGACGCACGTTCACAATCGAAGAGTGTTGAGTGCATCTTCCGCATGTTCGTGGTAGACGAACATGCATACACCATTGCATGAGAGGTTCTCAAAGTCGTCAGCGAAGCTACCGTTGACGCAATGGCGGAGCGCAGTGTCCGATGTTCGCATCGGCCGCATGTATTCCGTCGGGACAATTAAGGGCGTAGGGTGGATGCCTCGGCACCAGATGCCGATGAAGGACGTTGCAGGCAACGATATGCCTCGGGGAGCTGCCAAGCGAGCTATGATCCGGGGATTTCCGAATGGGGAAACCCGATATCGTGTTGAGCGATATCACCCACTGCGCAAGCAGCGGGAGGGCACCCGGTGAAGTGAAACATCTCAGTAACCGGAGGAAAAGAAAACAAGCATGCTCACTGCGTTCGCATAGCACGCACCATGCAAAACGACGAATGCGCAACAGAGGATTACTCCTCCGTTCTGCGTTCTGAGTTCTGCATTCTGCGTTTGCGAGCGTAGCGAGTCATGTCATTCCCTTCGTAGTGGCGAGCGAACGGGGAACAGCCCAAATTGCATGGAGCGCAATTGACCGGCCATCGTCGTACCGCAAGGTGCTTCGATCAGTAGGTTGATTGCACACGGGACGGTGATGCGCCATGCGAGGTTATGCGCCGGAGAGGTCGCGTGCGTCCAGCCACGCGGATTGGAGAATGCCCGTGAGGGCGTCTCCTCCTAGTCGAAGCTCCTGGAACGGAGCGCCAAAGCAGGTGATAGCCCTGTAGACGAAAGGAGGAGTATACCAATGCTCTCCGTGCGAAAGTAAGGCGGGACACGTGAAATCCCGTCGGAAATAGGGACGACTACGTTCCAAGGCTAAATACATCTGGTGACCGATAGTGAAGCAGTACCGTGAGGGAAAGGTGAAAAACAGCCCGGTGAGGGCAATGAAATACATCTGAAACCCTACGCTTACAAGGAATCGGAGCCCGTTGCTTTACCGCAGTGGGTGACGGTGTGCCTATTGAAGAATGAGCCAGTGAGTTCGTCGTTGTTGCTCGTCGAAGGCCTACGGGCCGAAGGCAGAGGGAAACCGAGTCTGAATAGGGCAACCGAATTGTTGTTTGCGCACGGACCATTGCGGTTCGTGCGCACGCAGCGATTCACGGCAGCTGCGACGAGACCCGAAACCGGGTGAGCTTGCCATGGGCAGGGTGAACCTTGAGTAAAATCAGGGGGAGGCCCGAACCCGTAGGTCGTGTAACGCCTTGGGATGACCTGTGGCAAGAGGAGAAATTCCAATCGAACTCGGTAATAGCTGGTTCTCCCCGAAATAGCTTTTGGGCTAGCGCGTCTGTGCCCCCTGGGGGTAGAGCTACTGATTGGAGCTTCCGGGAGCAATCCTAGGGCCTCCAACCAAACTCCGAATACCAGGCAAGGTATACAGACGTAGTCAGTACGTGGGGGCGAAGCTCCACGGCACAAAAGGGAAACAGCCCAGATCCCAATCTAAGGTCCTTAAATCTCGGCTCAGTGGGAAAGGAAGTGGGACGGCTCTGACAACCAGGAGGTTGGCTTAGAAGCAGCCACCCTTCAAAGAAAGCGTAACAGCTCACTGGTCAAGCTATCCTGCGCCGAAAATATACCGGGGCTAAGTCGAGTACCGAAGATGGGAATGGCATCGCTTCGGCGATGACCATGGTAGGGGAGCGTTCCTCGCTGCGTTGAAGCCGGACCCGCGAGGGCCGGTGGAGTGCAGGGAAGTGAGAATGCTGGCATGAGTAGCGACAAGGGAAGTGAGAACCTTCCCCACCGTAAGTCCAAGGTTTCCTGGGCAACGCAAATCGTCCCAGGGTGAGGCGGTCCTAAGGCGAGCCCTCGAGTTATTGGGGGATAGCTGATGGATAGCAGGTGAATATTCCTGCCCTTCCGACCGTGTTCCCGCTGCTGACGCATCGTAGTGGTCTTCGGGCCTTTTGGCTATAGGTCTGCTTTGCGGGTTCCCGCAGAGCGCAGGGCGAGTCGCAAGATGAGTCCAATGAAGACAAGAGCGGTGCCGAGAAAAGGCGGCGATTGATAGCGGTCGGAATCCGTACCGGAAACCGACACAGGTGGACGGGCACGATTGTGCCAAGGTGTACGGGAGAACCCTCGTTAAGGAACTCGGCAAAAAAGAGGCCGTAACTTCGGGATAAGGCCTGCCCCGTCGCAAGACGGGGTCGCAGCGAGCGATGCAAAGTGACTGTTTACCAAAAACACAGGTCCCTGCGAAGCCGAAAGGCAA
>JAUSKG010000033.1 GCA_030647005.1 bacterium | reverse complement strand
CGGTGGAATGGCATACGTCGGAACCGCAGAGACCTGCAACACCGTGGACGACAACTGCGATGGCCTGGTGGACAACGTCCCCGTGGCACTCGTGGCATCGGATACGGCGAACTGCGGGGCATGCGGGAACGACTGCGACATCGCGAATGCAACCTCGGTGTGCGTAGATGGTGCGTGCACCATCGCTGCGTGCGACGCGGGGTTCGCAGACGCGGATGGCGACGAGCTCACTGGGTGTGAGTATCCCTGTACCTCGACCGCTGACCCGACCGATGGCCCCACCGTCCAGTGCGACGGCGTGGACAACGATTGCGACGGTACGGTGGATGCGGGGTGCGCGTGCGCGGATGGGGCGTACCGAACGTGCGGACCCGAAGCACCCGTGTGCAATCTCAACAGCGGCGTATGCCGTGGCGAGTGTGCATTCGGCGTGCAGCGTTGCGTCAACGGAGTGTGGGGTGCGTGCAACGGTGCGCAGTTCCCCGATTCGTCCGAGTCCTGCAATGGTCTCGACGACGACTGCTCCGGCGGCATCCCGAATGCCGAGCGCGACAGCGACGGAGACGGAGTGCTCGGATGCGACGGCGACTGCGACGACAGCGATCCGGACATCTCTCCGAATGCGCTCGAGACGTGCGATGGCACCGATAACGACTGTGACGGCACGACGGACGCGGAGTTCTTCGTCGGTGTGCCGTGCATGGGCATCGGCGCGTGCGGTCCCGGGTTCATCGAGTGCGCCGGTCCGGATGGTGCGCAGTGCTCGACGGACTCCGGCGGCAGTGATGACGCATCGAACGTCGAGACCTGCAACGACGTGGATGACAATTGCGATGGCACGGTTGATAACGTCGTCCCTGCGCTCGTGGCGTCGGATGCCACGAATTGCGGGGTGTGCGGGAACAACTGCGCCATAGAGACACTCAACGCCTCGATAGCGTGCGTGGACGGATTCTGCCGCATCGAGAGCTGCGACGCGGGGTATCAACTCGTTGACGGCTTCTGCCTCTCGTGTGAGGTGTGGCCGACGGCGACAGAGGTCTGCGACGCAGCGTTCGTGGATGAGGACTGCAACGGGATGCGGAACGAAGGGTGTGACTGCGTGGACGGCGCGCGGCAGCCCTGTGGCATTGATCCCGCGCTCCACCGCGTCGGCAGGTGCATCGCCGGAATCCAGCGGTGCGATGCCGGAGCGTGGGCGAGCTGCGAAGGTGCCGTGGGTCCGCTCGCCGACGAGGCGTGCAATGGCCTCGACGATATGTGCGACGGCGATGTCCCTGCGGACGAAGCCGACAGCGATGGCGATGGCTATCGCGTCTGTGCAGGCGACTGCGACGACAGCGATTCCTTCGTCTTTCCGGGTGCCGGCGAGCTCTGCAATGGGTTCGACGACGACTGTGATGGGACGGCAGATGAGGACTTCTTCATCGGCGTTCCATGCGACGGTCTCGGCGGGTGCGGGTGGGGGTTCTACGAGTGTGATGGCGACCTCGCCTTCACCTGCTCGACGAATCCCGGTGCCTCCTCGGACGGTAGCACCGTCGAAGAGGCGTACAATCTCGTAGACGACGACTGCGACGGCCTCGTGGACGAGAACAACACCGCGTGCGATCCCGCAACGGATGCGCCGATCGCGTGCGGCGTTGACCCCGCACTCCACCTCATTGGCCCCTGTCGCGTTGGGTACGCGTCGTGTCAGCCGGATGGGACGTGGGGCGACTGCATCGGTGCACAAGCACCGAAGCCGGAGAACTGCGACGCGATCGACAACGACTGCGACGGTGAGACGGACGAGGATTTCGACTTCCTCACGAGCGAGTTCCACTGTGGTGCCTGCTACCACGGGTTCTGGAACCTGTTGCACGTCACGGGAGCGGAATGCGTGGATGGTGCGTTCACGAACATGTTCTGCTACCTGGGCTACCGTGACATTGACGGCGATGCGGAGACCGGGTGCGAGTACGGCTGCTTCGTCACGGTCGGTGGAACGGAGAACTGCGATGGCATTGACAACGATTGCGATGGCATGGTGGATGAGGATCCCACCTGCGCACCGCCTCCGCCGGCAACGGCTGCGTTCACGTTCCGTGTGACACTGCCGTCGGCATCGCTCGTGGATGCGTCTGCGGAGCTCTGCGCGACGTGGGACGATCTGTCCTACTCGTGCGGCGACTACCCGCTCACGCTCGAAGCGGACGGCGTGACGCTCACCGCGAGCGGCACCGCAGTGACGGGGTACCACGTGTTCAACGTGTGCCTCACGGACTGCGCAACACCGACGATCGCGACCTACCTCATCATTCGTGATGGGAATGGCGCGCTCGACGAGGCAGCACCGTCGTTGGTGACCTTCGACGGTTCGGGAGTGGGCTACACGCTCGTCCCGAACAGCAACCAAGGCGGCAACGGATTCACGACCTTCGTCGTGCCGTAGGCCGCCCGCAAGCAGTACGAGGCCCCCTCCATCATCTGGAGGGGGCCTTTTCTTGTCACCGCGTGCAGTACTGCGGTGCGAGTGATTGGATGCGCGCGATGCGGAGCGCGGTTTCCGGATGCGACGCGAGCGCGCTCGTCCCTTCGCCCATGCCGGGCACGTCGGCGAAGTAGGCCTGTACTTTCTCGAGCATTCGTGTCATCGCATCGCTCGGGAACCCTGCGCCGCAGAGGAGTCGGAGGCCGTACTCGTCCGCGTCGCTCTCGAGCGACCGCGCGTATCCGGCGTTCGGGTAGATCGAGGCGATTTCGAGGCCGAAGAAGGTGAGGATGCCAGCCCACACTGGCATATCCGTGGCAACACTCAGGCCGACCGTTGTCCCGCTCACTGCGAGCTGGGTCAAGAACCACGCCATGAACCGACGATTCGCATGCGCGAGGAGTACATGCGAGGCCTCGTGCGCGATGACCGCCGCGAGCTCGTCGTTGAACAACCGTCGTGCGAGGCCCGCCTCCACGGCGATGGAGCCGGACTCCGAGACGACCGCGCCGAGCTGAGGGTCATCGTAGACGGAGAAGTGCCACGTCGCGGAGTCCGCATGTCCGGCCGCGGCGAGGAGCCGTGCACCTACTTGTGCGACGCGCTCCTGGAGCGCGTAGTCATGGCTTGCACGCGGAATGCTTTGCGACATCGTCGCGCCGCAGCCGGTTCCGATGATGGCGAGTACAAGTCCTTCGAGCCCCAACAAGCGTCGCTGCATGTTCCGTCTCCTTGTGGTACAAAAGGTCTGCTCGAACTTTTGCACTATGTTCGTGCTGTGTCAAGGCCACTTGACAGTTTGATGGTTTTTTGCTATGGTATGGCGTAATGAGACCTCTATGTTTTCAGCACCATTGACCACAAAAATCAAGGCATTGTACGCACGCGTTTCCCGCGGGCGGGCGTTTGGTTCCCCGGCGTTGCCGAAGGATGCGGTCATCGCCGTGACGTACCTTTGCAATTCGCGGTGTACGATGTGCGACTTCTGGAAGGAGACGCGCCAGCCGACGGTGACGCTCGCCGACTACGCGAAGCTCCCGTCGTCGCTGCGCGACATCAACATCTCGGGTGGCGAGCCAACACTCCATCCGCAGCTCGTGGAGATCGTGCGGACGCTCCGTACTGCGTGTCCGAAGGCGCAGATGACCATCTCGACGAACGGCTTCATGACGAAGCACATCGTCAAGCGCGTGTCGGAGATCATGGCGTTCTATCCGGCCATCGCGGTGCGCATCTCGATTGACGGGGTGGGGGACATGCACGAGGAGATTCGTCGCATCCCGCAGGGCTACGACAAGTGCATCGCGACGCTCCGCGCGCTCAAGGAGATTGGTGTCATGAACCTCGGCATCGCGTACACGATGACGAACGAGAACGTGGACCACCTCCACCGGCTCTACGACGTCGCGCGCGCGGAGGGTGTCCAGTTCACCTGCGCGCTCATGCACTCCTCGGAGTTCTACTTCGGCGGTAAGGCGAACGTCCGCGAGCGCAGCCGCGTTGATGCGATTGCCCGCGCGTTCACGACGCTCGCCGATCGCGAGCTTGCGACGTGGAGCCCCAAGCGCTGGGCGCGCGCGTACTTCGCGCACGGCCTCGCGGTGCTTGCCGCGGAGGGTCGTCAGCTCCTGCCAACGCGCGCAGGCGAGGATTTCTTCTTCCTCGATCCGTGGGGCACCGTTGTCCCGTCCGTCATGCACCCCAATGTCCTCGGGACTATCGGGGCGCACGCGACGTTCGCATCGCTGTGGAAGAGTGAGCAGGCGCAGCGTGCGCGTGACACCGTGCGGAAGCACCCCCAGCCCTCCTGGCTCATCTGCACGGCACGTACCGCAATCAAGCGGCATCCCGTGCGCCTCATCGCTTGGGTCCTCCGTCGGAAGTTTGCTATACTGACTCCAGGGTTCCTCAAGGCGTCACATGGCACTGCACACACCTAGCACATGGAAGCAGCTCGCAACCCCCGCATTCCTCGCGGGGGTTGCTGCGGTGGTAATCGGCGCGTCGCCGCTCGTCGCGGGCGCATTCGTGCTCGTTGCGGCCATCGCGCTCTTCGCCGTGCGACCGATGTTCGGGTGGTGCCTCGTCGTCCTCAGCTACCCGTTCATCTACCTCCAGCTCTTCGTCGGTCGCACCGTAAACATTCCATACGTGGATGCGTTCGCGCTGCTTGTCACCATCGCAATCATCGTGCGATTCCTCGTGCGGTTTGTGCAAAACGGCGAGCGTCCGAGCATCGGTGCACTGCCCGGTATCGTGCCGTTCCTCTGCTTCCTCGGTGCTGCGGCACTCTCGCTCACGAATACGGAGGACATCCTGCTCGGCGTCAAGTTCCTCGTGCGTCCCGTGTCGTTCTTCTACCTCATGTTCATCGTGCTGCCGCTCGTCATTATTGACCGTCCGCACCGCCTCTTCACCACGCTGCGCGTGATGTTCGTCGTGGGACTCCTCGCTGCGGCGATGGGGGTGTGGTCACTCGTCTTCCCACCTACGCCCGGCGTGTTCCGGCGTGCGGTGCCGATCATCATCTACGGGATGACACCGCTCGGGACGAACCACAACCTCATCGCGGAGGTCCTCGTGAGCGTTGTACCCATCGGCGTGCTTCTCGCGGTGTTCGCGCGCGGCATGGTGCAGCGGTGGTACGTCGTGGGGACGGTGCTCCTCGCGCTCGTCACGCTCCTCACGTTCTCGCGCAACGGCTGGCTCACGCTCACCGTCGAGGGTGTCGTGCTCCTCGTTGCGTTCGCTCGCGCGCGCGGCATGTACTGGAAGCGGATCGCGGGGTATGCGGTGCCCGTCCTCGCAGCCGCGATGCTCGCCATCGGGCTCTTCTCGCTCACGACGGTCGCGCAGAGCTCAAACACGAACCGCATCCAGCTCACGCGCATCGCGCTCGCGCAGTTCGCGGAGCACCCGATCGTGGGGGGAGGGGTTGGAACGTTCCAGGAGGTCGTCTCCCGCGACCGGTGGTACATCGCGGATTTTGGTGAGCCGCAGGAGGCCCATGGGTTGGTGCAGAAGCTCCTCGCGGAGACCGGAATCCTGGGACTCGTCACCTTTATCTGGCTCCTCGTCGCGCTCCTCGCGTACGTCCTCCGCGCGTACCGCGCCGCGACCGTCGCGCCGCAGTGGCGGCTCATCCTCCTCGCGCTCCTCGCGAGCGCGGGCGGGTCCATCGTCTTCCAGCTCTTCAATACGAGCTACTTTGTCTCCAAGCTCTGGCTCCCCATCGGCATCGCCGTCGTCGCCGCTCGTCTCGCGCAGCAGCGGAGTGCGCTCCGTGCGTAGCGTGGTTTCTGTAAAAGCGTGTCATTGCGAGGAGTGAGTCCGCGAGTGACGTGGCAATCCCGGCCATATCGGCACAAGGTGAGAGCTGGGTACCCTGGATGACCGGGATTGCCACGCCTCGTGGACTCGGCTCGCAATGACACTTCTCGGCTTGCAGTTTACCGCTATGATCCGCCTCGTCCACATCCTCACGTCGTTCGACATCGGTGGTGCCGAGCAGCTCGTGCTCGACATCGTGCGTCGTTTGGATCGGAAGCGGTTCGATGTGCGGGTGATCGCGGTCGTGCGCGGTGGGCCGCTCCGTGCGGAGTTCCATGAGGCGGGCATCCCGACGGATGTCGTGGGCAAGCGGACGACGATCGGTCTCGAGGCGATCCGCCACCTCACCGCCGACCTCCGGACCCCTACACCACACATCGTGCACACGCACCTCTTTGGTGGCGACACGTGGGGGCGCATCGCGGCATTCCGCGCGGGCGTTCCGCATGTGGTGTCCACGGAGCATAACGTCAATCTCGATGAGGGGCCGGTGAAGCGCATGGTGAAGCGTCGGCTCGCGCAGCGGACCGATCGCATCATCGCGGTCTCCGATGCGGTACGCGCGCACAGCGTCCGCGTGGATCGCATTCCGCTCGAGCGGTTCGTCATCATCCCGAACGGCGTTGACACGAAGCGGTTCCATCCCGTCGCCGAGCGACCGCGCGATGGCGCGCGACTCCTGAGCGTCGGGCGGCTCGTGCCGCAGAAGGGGCATGACGTGCTCCTCGAGGCGTTCGTGCTCCTCCGCGATGCTTCCCCGCGCATGCACCTCACAATTGTCGGTGACGGCTCGCAACGTCATGAGCTCGAAGCACTTGCTCGCACGTTCCGCATCACCGATCGCGTGCGCTTCCTCGGCATGCAGCGCGACCTCCCCGTCCACTACCAGCGCGCAGATATCCTCGTCCTGCCATCGCGATGGGAGGGGTTTGGCATTGCGGCGATCGAGGCATCCGCGTGCGGCATCCCCGTCATCGCATCCGGCGTCGGTGGCCTCCGCGAAGCGATCGTGGATGGGGAGACGGGCATCCTCGTTCCTCCCGAAGACCCCAAAGCACTCGCCGATGCCATTCGCGATCTCGCGGACGACCGGCCGCGTCGCATGTTCCTCGGCCACGCTGGCCGTCGCCACGTCGAACGCACGTTCACCATCGAGCGGGTCGTGGAACGGTATGAGGAACTCTACGCATCGCTCCTGCGCGAGCGGTGAGGTCTCACCTCCTGCATTGCGAACGACGCATGGGGCGGCGTGCGCTATACTAATGATGTATGCGGATCGTCCTCGTCAATAAGTTCTGGTTCCCGAAAGGCGGGAGCGAACGGTACACGTTTCTCCTCAAGGACCTCCTCGAGCGGAACGGGCATGAGGTCATCCCGTTCGCGATGGAGGATGAGCGCAACTGGCCTACTGCGTGGTCGGAGCACTTCATGCCCCACGTGGACTTCTGGGAGGCGGAGGATGCGCTGCCCAATCAAACCGGCGCACTCGAGAAGCTCTCGCGCGTGCTCTGGAGTAAGGATGCCGCGAAACGCTTTGGCGCGCTCCTCGATGCAGCCAAGCCGGACATCGTGCATCTCCAGAATTTCGCGCATCAGATTTCGCCGTCCATTTTGCCAGAGTGCACGAAGCGCGGGATTCCTACGGTGTGGACGCTCCACGACTACAAGGCGATGTGTCCGAACTATCGCATGTACACGAAAGGATCACCGTGTGAGCGATGTCAGGGCGGAAAGTATTGGAACGCGGTGCGGTTCAACTGCATGGGTTCGCTTGGCGCGTCGGCTGCGGTCGCACTCGAAATGACGCTCCACCACACCGTGCTCGACGTGTACGGCAAGCACCTCTCCGCGGTGGTCGCACCAAGTCGGTTCATGGCGGAGCAGCTTGACGCATGGGGGTGGGAGGGGCGAGCGGAGGTGATTCCCAACTTCGTGATCCCAGAGACCGACAGCGAAGGGTGGAGCCCGGGCGACCGCGGAGCGGTACTCTTCCTCGGGCGGCTGACGGAGGAGAAGGGGATTGAGGATTTCATTGATGCGGCGGCGCGTCTCCCGGGTGTCCCCTTTGTGGTGATCGGGGACGGACCGCTCGGTACATCGGTAAAAACACGAGCGGCACAGATTCAGAATCTCCGGTGGTTGGGTCAGCTCGAGCGACACGAGGTGGCCACGGAGCTCGCGCGCGCGACGCTGCTCTGCGTGCCGTCGCGGTGGTACGAGAACGCACCCTACAGCATCCTCGAGGCCATGGCAGCCGGTGTTCCCGTGATTGCCGCGAACATCGGAGGTTTGCCCGAGCTCGTGCGCGACGGTGAGACGGGAGTACTCGTGCCGCCCCGCGATCCCGCGACGCTTGCCAAGACGATCGCGAAGGTGTACGGTGATCCGATGACGCGAGCGGCGTACCGCACCGCGGCGCTCCGTGTGATCAGTGAGGACTATGGACCAACACGGCACTACGAACGACTCTCCGCGCTCTACCGCGACCTCGCACGGTGAGCGCAGCTCGCGACGCACCATCGCGTCGTGGTTTGCTGTCCTTCTCCTCGCCGTGGGATTGCTCTCGCTACCGGTTGGTGCTCAGCGCAAGCCGCACCAGTACCCGCGGCTCGCGAACCTCTTCCTCGCGTGGCACCTCTCGGAGGAGGAGGCACGGGACCTCGCACGGTGGGATGTCATCGTGCTCGACATGGAGGTTGCACGGAACACGCCGGTGGCGTTTGACCTCCTCCGTCGCACGAATCCCGAGGCGAAACTCTTCGCGTATGTGACGGCGCAGGAGATTCGACGCGACGCTGCGGCACATCCGCAAGCGGCACTCCGGCGCGATCTCGCCGCGCGCATTGCGGACGCGTGGTACCTCACTTCCGCCGTGGGCGACCGCATCTCCTGGTGGCCGCAGACGTGGCTCCTCGACATCACGGATCCCGCATGGACCGATGCGCTCGCGACGTTCGTCGCCGAGGAGATCGCCACGGACGCGCGGTGGGACGGTGTGTACTACGACAACCTCTGGGGGTCCATCAGCTGGCTCGATCGCGGGGAGTTGGCGCTCGCCGGTGCTGGCAGCGGCGCGACTGCGGCGCAGCGCGATCGCGCGTGGGTGGATGGTACCCGTCGGCTCCTCACCGCGACGCGCGCGCGCGTCCCCGAGGATTTTCTCATCACGGGGAACGGGAGCTCTACCTACGCCGACCTCGTGAATGGGCTCCTCCTCGAGCACTTTCCCAACACGAACGAGGGCGACTGGTCCGCGTCCATGCGCGCGCTTTTCGCGATCGTCGAGCGCGGCACCGCGCCGGTTTTCGCGATGGTGAACACGAACACCGGCAACACCGGCGTCTGGCAGAACTTTCGCCTCATGCGTTTCGGTCTTACATCCGCCCTCCTCGGCGGCGGGTACGCGAGCTTCGACTTCGGCGACCAGGATCACGCGCAGCGATGGTGGTACGATGAGTACGAAGCGTTCCTCGGTGATCCCGTGGGAAAGCCGTTCCGCATTGATGCGGGCGGTGCATTCGATCCAGCGTTCCCGACAGGCGTGTACCGGCGCGAGTACGCCCATGGCATCGTGCTCGTGAATGCGACTGCGGAGCCGTTCACCGTTGCGTTCGATGAAGAATTCGAGCGGCTGCGGGGCGAACAGGATCCCGCGGTGAACTCCGGTGAGATCATTCAATCGCTCACGCTCGCGCCGCACGATGGCACGGTGCTCCTCCGGCCGATTATCGGCATCACCGGTGCGCCGTTCGCCAACGGCGCGTTCGCGCGCGTCTTCGATCACGCGGGGCGGGTGGTGCGCAACGGTTTCTTCGCCTACGATGCCACCGCGGCGGGGAGTGCCACGGTGGAGCACCGCGACCTCGATGGCGATGGCGCGCGCGAGACCATTACCGCGGAGGGCGGGCGGATCCGCATCGCCTCTCAGGGACGCACGGTGCGGGAGTTCGCACCGTTCGGCGAGGTGTACACCGATGGACTCGATTTTGCGATCGATGACCTCGATGACAACCGCACGTGGGAGATCGTCGTTACAGAGCGCGATCGTGGAGCGCGTGTTGGTATCTTCAATCTCCTCGAGGGGCGACTCCTCACGCCGTACCTTGCACCGTTCGGCGCGCAGGCACGGAGCGGTATGACCGTCGCGACAGCGCGTCGCGATCGGCTCTCACGGCCCATCATCGTCGTTGGTGCGGGTGCGGGTATCCGTCCAGAGGTGCGCATCCTCGATTGGTCCGGCCGTCCGACCGGTGCGTCGTTCCTCGCGTACACCGCAGGGTTCCGTGGCGGCGTGCGCGTGGCTGCCGGTGACGTGGACCGCGATGGAGACGATGAGATCATTACCGGTGCGGGTCCGGGTGGCGGGCCGCACGTGCGCGTGTTCGACGCGCTCTCCGGAGTACTCCAGGTTCAGTTCTTCGCTTTCGACGCAGATCGCCGCGGCGGTGTTGATGTTGCTGCGGCCGATCTCGATGGCGATGGACGAGATGAGATCCTCGGTATGTCAACACACGTCTTCACCGTTGCACAGCAACCATGATTCCTATGCCAGACCCTCGCGACATCATTGAGGTTCGCCCGAAGCCGATCGAGCCGCCAAAGCGTCCCACCCGTCTCCCGCCGATCATGGCGAAGACGGTGAACCTCTGCATCAACTGCGTCCAGGGGGCCGGCCGCGCGGTGAAACGTCCCGCCGAGCGACGGTACGAGCGACACTACCACCCGCGCCTCAAGCACGGGCGCAGGCACCTCGTGGCCGACATCGGACTCGCGGTGGGCATCGTCGCGCTCATCGCCGTGAATGCGTGGTTGCTCATCGCTCGGCCGAATATTTTCTCCAACATTGACCTCGCGTGGGAGGTTCCATCGAGCGTGCGCGTGGGGGAGGAGTTCACGGTGACTCTGACGGCGACCTACGACGGCGATGTGGAGCTCACGGAAACATCGTTCGCGTTCGTGGTTCCGGATGCCGTTCATCTCGTCGCGGTGACGCCGGGGGTGTTCGATCCCGTGACGAGCACCGTGCGCCTCGACCACCGTGTCGCTCCGGGAGCGGCGCAGCAGGTGGCACTGACGGCGTACACCGATGCACCGGAGGGGACAGAGCTCGATCTCCAGGTGACGTTCCACGGGAGCGGCGTTGGGCAAGCCGAGCGGCGCGCCTCCGCGACGCGGCTCGTCGTCCGCGGCATTGCTGCGGAGGTGATGCTCAACGCCCCGCCCACAATCCCCACCCATGGGCGAGCACAGCTCGTCATCCACGCGACATCGCATGGTACCCATGATCTCGGTATCCTGACGGTTGTTCCGGAAGTCGTCACCGGTGTGACGATCCTCCATGCGACGCCCTCGAGTGCGGGGCGCGCGGAAGTTGTCGTCGCGACGGGGAGCGCTGGGACATTCCCCCTGCGAATCCATGTGGAGCGGAACGGTGTCCGACTGGCGACGGTGGATCGCTCCATCCGCGTCGTCCACGTGCCCGCGACGCTCTCACTCACGTTGATCGAGGGACCTGGAACCATCGCGCTCGGTGATACCCTACAGCTCTCCGTCTCCCACCACAACCCCGAGGGCGACGTGTCGGGTGAACGGTTTGGCCTCGAGGTCTCTGGGCCGCTTGCAAAGTTTTCCATGCTCACCGGTGGTGACGTGGAAGGTCGTGTCGCCGCGTACTGTCCGTTGCGGTCTGATCTCGCCACCTGTCGCTTCACGCTCACGGCACCCGATCGCATAGACCCGTCATCCTTCGCGGATGGGACGGATTTCTCCTACACGGTGACGCCAGTTCTGGATTTGACCCCCGCTGCCATTGGATCGCCCCGTGCGTCTGTTCTTGGTGAACCGCTCGTCATTCGCGTTGCGGGCAATCTCCGGCTCGCAGCGTTCGCGCGGTACTACACGCCGGAGGGTGATCAGATCGGGCGCGGGCCGTTGCCACCGCGCGTGGGCGCGACCACGCGGTACTGGGTGACGTGGGACATCCGTTCGCTCCTGGTGGATGCGGAGCGCGTCGTCGTGCGCGCAGCACTCGCCGATGGGGTGGAGTGGACGGGGCGCGTCGCCGCGACAGCGGGTGACCACGTTGCGTTCGATCCCGTCACGCGCGAGGTGACGTGGGTCGTCACCGCACTCGCGCAGACCGTTGGCACGCAGTTCCCATCATCTTCTGCGTCATTCGAGGTCGCACTCACACCGACTGCACCCATGGCGGGCACCACGCCGCGGCTCCTCGAGGAGACCCGCGCGACTTCTCGCGATGTTGCGGGAAACGAGACGACGGTCACCGCCGATGCTGTCACCACCGCCCTCACGCTCGATCAGCGCGGACGGGAGAGTGGGGGAGTGGTGCTGCCGTGAACTCTCCGAATTCCCTCTGAAGCTGGCGCGGGAGCGCCAAAGATGCACCATTGACACGAATCCGTTTCTGTGCTACGGTACGGGCACTATGGAACGGATCCGTGTCGCTATGATCGGAACAAAGGGCATGCCGGCCACCATTGGTGGTGTGGAGCGGCACGTCGAAGCACTGAGCCAGCGCCTCGTCGCGGGTGGGTTTTCCGTGACCGTGTACGGCCGGTCGTGGTACCTCGATCGGCATCCGGGGACCGAGCGGACCTACCGCGGTGTTCGCGTTGTGGTACTCCAATCGGTTCGCACAAAGCACCTCGATGCCATCTCACACACGTTCCTCGCCACGCTCCATGCGATGCGCGAGCGGGCGGATGTCTACCATTTCCATGGCGTTGGTCCGGCACTCCTTGCGTGGATGCCGCGGGTGTTTCGTCCGCGGAGCACGGTGTTTGTCACGTTCCATTCTGTGGATCGTCTGCACGCGAAGTGGGGCATCGTCGCGCGCGCCATGCTCACGATTGGTGAGTGGGCGGCGTGCACCTTCCCACACGAGACCATCGCGGTCGGTGAGGTACTCACGGCGTACTGCACGGCGCGCTACGGTGCGCATCCGGTGTGCATTGCCAATGGCGTCGCGGAGCCATCTCCCGCTGCGCGATCCCGTGCGGCGCAGGATATGCTGCGGTCGCATGGGATTACCCCGAAGCGCTACCTCTTTGTCGCGTCGCGGCTCGTTGCACACAAGGAGATCCACACCGTGATTCGTGCATTCCGGCAGCTCCGTCGCGAGCGGCCAGACCTCGGTGGCATCCAGCTCGTCATTGCCGGATCGCCGACGTTCACCGAGCAGTACGAGGAGGAGCTCCGCGTTGCAGCGTCGGGTGACCCCGCGGTGCTGTTCCTCGGGCAGCGGTCCGGTCTCATGCTGGAAGCACTCTTCGCGAACGCGCTCGCATTTGTGCACGCATCGCGTTCCGAGGGTCTCCCGCTCGCCGTGCTCGAGGCGGCTGCGGCCGGAACGATGCCAATCGTCTCGGATATCCCTGAGCACCGCGAGGTTATTGCGCGGATCGGCGGGATGCTCTTTGAGACCGGCAACATGTGGGATCTCCTCTGCAAACTCGAAGTTGCGCTCTCGGGTGCTGCGCACCTCGCCCGCATCGGTGGAGATGCGCAGCGCGCGGTGCTCCGACACTACCACTGGGATCGCATTGCCGTGTGTACAGCGGAACGGTACCGCGCGCATACTGTCAATCGGTACGCTCGCGTACACGCGCTCTCCCCGCGTCTCGTCCGCTCCGCGGTGTGAGCACGTTTGGTGGTAGTCGCGCAAAACATGCTCCCCCTGCGATACGCAGGGGGAGCATGTTTCATTCCCAATAGTACACAGCTAACCCCTCCACCCCGTCATTTCGAGCGGAGCGGTAGCGGAGTCGAGAAATCTCGTTGCCATTGTGCCATGGGATGAGATTTCTCCACTCGTTCGAGGACTCACTCGGTCGAAATGACGGAGAGGAGCGTTCGAGGACTCACTCGGTCGAAATGACGGAGAGGAGCGTTCGCGGACTCACTCGGTCGAAATGACGGAGGGGGATGGGAATAGTCTCGTCTTTGCAGATGTCCCTAGGGTTGATCAACCATGCCCGGATTGGGGGAGTAGAGCTTGTTGCGGATCCGCCACTGTCCCACGTACTGACCGATGCCCTGTTTCTGGAGCTTGTTCTTCGTGGTCATTTTTTTCTGCGACCACTCGAGGAGCGACTCGAAGGAGATGCGGTACCTTCCGCGCACGACGACGTAGCGAATCTCGCCGTCCTTGATAGCACGGCGAATGGTCTGTGCGGAGAGCCCAAACAGCCGCGCGGCTTCGGAGACCGAGACGCGTACCATGGTCCCGTCCTGCTTGTTGTTCGGTGCTGATCGTTTCGCCATGCGAGATCCTCGTCGCATCCCTCCCTCCCGTGTGGAGGGAGGGATGCGTGGTCAGTTCGTCGGTGTATTACTCACGTGCGAAGGTGACCGTTGCCGTGGACGTGAGAGCCGATCCGTCGCCGTAGACGACCGTCGCATCGAGGGCGTGGACGAAATGGTCCTGGTAGCCGAGGGCGCTGAAGACATCGTTTGTGACGAGTCGCTTCACCCCGCCATCAATGTAGTACCGTGCCCCTGCGGAGGATACGATCGTTCCGGTCGGATGGACGTCCGCACCCAGCGGGTTGCCCTGCGTATAGCCCACCCAGAACGAGACCGGCACGTCAACGATCTTCTTGTTCCAGCTCGTTCCGTACAGCGTCTGTGCGCGCTGCTCGGTCTCCACCCAGCGGAGCGCGCTCCCGGGCTCCACGGCGTAGACCTTGGGATCGGACTCAATCTTCACGAGCCACGTTCCCGGGCGCACGGTGACGAATCCTCCGAGCTGGAGTGTCGCCATGTCCGCATTGGAGATGTGCTTCACCTTGCTGAAGTCCTTGTGCCAGGACTTGAACGTGAGCTCGTTCGGGTATACATAGCGTTTCCCGTTCGCGCCAACGAGGTACACCGCGTTTGAGGATGTCGCCTTCACGATGTCGCCGGCGTTGAGACCGATGCTCGTTGCGCCAGGCGTTGCGGATGGTGCGGTCGTTGTCGCGGCGGTCCCACTCCCCCCACCATCGGTCGTTGGCGCAGGTGTCGTCGTTCCCGTTGTCGGCGCGGCGGTACTCGTCGCCGCGGTCGTGATGCTGATCGTATCCGAGTTTCGCGTGTTCCCACTCGTATCCTTCGATCGCAGGATGTAGAAGTACTTGGTCGCCGAGGTGAGCGCGGTGTCCACGAATGTCTTGACGCCCTTGGCAACGCGTGCGATTGCCGTTGCGGCAACCGCGGTTGACGGTGGTGTGTTGCGCAGAATCTCGATCTCCGCGAGATCGGTGTCTGCGGGATCAGTCCATGAGAGCGTCACGCTGTTCGCACTCGCGCTCGAGGTGACGTTCATCACGGCGCCGGGTGCTTGCACATCGCTCGAGGTCGGCGATCCGCCACCACTCGTGGAGCCAACGATGCCGAACGTGGAGAAGTGTGAGATCTCTGCCGTCAGGAGATTGTTCACCTCATCCACCGTTGTCGAGAACGTCTCCCACTCTCCGTTCGCGTCAATCGCCGCGAGGAGGAGCGTGCCTTCGTCGCTGACGCTCGCTGCCGAGAGGTCGCTCGCGCTGAATGGGATCGTGATCGTCACGTTGCTGCTGAGGTCGGAGAGCTCCTTTCCATTCGCGTCCGTCGGGCTGATAGTGAATCCACTGCTCCCGACGAAGTTCGACGTGCCGCCCGGGTCGATGCCCGCGACCGTCGGGTCCTTCGATATCTGCATCGTCGCCGTGGAGCTGTCGGTCGTGGAGAACGCGTTCATCGGTGCGTTGATCGAGAGTCCGATGATGTCCTCGGACTTCATGAGTCCTCCAGCCGTTGGCGTGAAGTTCACGTTGTTGCTCACCGGCGTGAAGCCGCTCACGGCGGTGTCGAGGTCTGCATTGAACGCCGCGGTGCTTGCCGTTCCGTTCGTCACGGTGACGGTCGTTGACGAAGTCGTCTTCTTCCCGTTGTCGCCGATCGTGGTGACGGTCCATGTCCCGTTCGTGAGCGAGAGCGAAGCATCGCTCGTCGTTTTATCCATCTCCGCGACGATGACATTGCCGCTCGCGTTCGTCGCCGTCACGCGCGCGTTGCCGTTGTAGTCCACGTCGCTGTCATCGCGGACGCTGACGATGACGGTGTCACCGGCCGAACCGGTCGCCTGCGTGAGCGCGATATTTTCACTGAGCGTGAGGTTTCCGCCGCTCACGATCGCGTTCGCGCTTGCGGATCCGTATCCGCTCTTTGATGCGCGGATCGTGTAGCTGCCATCTGGAACATTCGTGAGCGAGAGGTTGCTGTTCGTGCTGGTCTGCGATCCCGTCCGCGTGTTGAACATCTTGCCGCTCGTCGTGGAGGTGACAGTGATGGACGCGCCGGCGAGGTTCGTTGAACCATCCGTCACGCGACCAGCGACCGTCCGGAGGTTTGCCGGTGGCGTACACGTGATCGCGGTCGTGGTATTCGCGGTGACGATCGCGGACTGATCGCTGCAGAGGTCGCCGTACTTTGGTGAGCCACCGCGCACGGTGTACGTCCCCGGCGGGATGGTGAGCGTGTACACGCCGGCACTGTTCTGGCCGGTGCCGTTCCCCAGTCCGCTCGAGTCGCGTACATCCACGAACGCATCGGTGATGCCGGTGATCGTGATCTGGAGCGTACCGGTGGTCACCGATGTCCCAAAGTTCACGGTCTGGTTTGCGCTCGAGGTGTCCACGCTCGTGCTCCTCCCGCAGTGACCCTTGCCGTTCGCGAAGCACTCGACGGTGTAGCCGGTTCCGGCGGGCACCTTGATCGAGTACGCGCCCTCCGAGCACGCACCATGGTTCCCGCCGTTCGTGCCGAACGCGCCGATGAACGCGCCCGATGGGCAGGTTCCGCTGACGGTCTTGAAGTCGCCCGCGGTTGCCTGGAGGTTCTTGCCGGTGAGCGATGTTCCGGAGACGACGACGGTCGTACAGCCCACTTGGCCGTAGGACGGTGCGTGTGCCCGGACGTTCCAAGTGCCGTTGCTCACGTAGAGCGTGTAGTTGCCGCTCGAGTTGGTCGGGCTGAACGAGTGTCCGCCGTTCGGGGTGAAGGACGAGCATGATCCGCCAGCGGTGATGCGCTCCGCATCCACGCCTGCGTACTGGATCTCGTTGCCGGACTCATCGAGCACCTGCCCCGCGATCGTCGTCGCGGACTTCTGGAGTTTGATGATGACGCCGGTGAGGCTCGCAGTAGTCACCGTGAGAATCTGTGGCTCGGACTCCGGCATACCCGGTGAGAACGCGCGCACCTCGTACGTTCCACCGGAGACATTGAGCGTGAACGTTCCGTCGGATTTACTCTGTGCGAATCCGCCGTTGCACTGCTTGAATGCGCCGTTGCTGTCGAAGCAGCCGAGCGGGAACGCATTGACGTACACGTTCGCAATGCCGGTTGCCGATCCATCCTGTACCGTCCCGCTGATGGTGTTCGATGCGACATCGAGCGTGAAGGTGATCGCGGAGGGGTCACTGCTCGTCGGGACGACGACTCGGGTGGGCGGTGGCGGCATGAACGCGAAGTCCGGAACCGGCGGAGGGCCGCTCGTGAAGTTGCTGAAGTCAATGTGCGGACCAATGCCGCACTCGTACGTCTTGCCGCCCTTGAGCTTGAGCGTTGTGGTACCTGCTCCCGCAGAGTCGAGTGTGACGGTCTTCATGACGGGGCGCGAGAATTCGCTATCGAAGGTGCCGGCATGGCAGAAGAGATCAACGACCTCGCCGTTGAGCGTTGCGCCGGACGCAATCGTCACACTCAGGGTTTGTCCAGTCACCGCGAGGTTCTCGAACTTGAAGTCCACATCGGAACTGCTCGCGCCGTTGATCGTCAACTGCTTGAAGCTTTCACCGCTGCCGACGTCTGCGGTGGTTGTGGGGTCTGGCGGCATACCACAGCCGTACTGGCCGTTGGAGAGACCGGAGACGGTCCAATCGCCGTTTGCGTCCGTCGTGGTTTCCTGTGATCCGGCGAAGACACCCGCGGTGCTCCCCTCGAGGTATCCTCCCTGCTGCTGGCAGAAGACCTTCGCGCTCGCAATCGCCGTATCGCCTCCGGGGATGTTGCATGTGCCACCGCCGACGCTACTCTTGCACGCGGTGCCGGAGATGGCGTACGCACCTGCGCTCTGGATGGAGAACGGCGACGGGTTGATGGTCTCTCCCTTCTTGATACCGCTGTTGTCCTTCACGATGACCGAGATCTTCTTATCCGTCACCGCGGTTGTCGGGGTCTGGAGTCGGTCGAGCTCAAAGAAGATGCGATCGCCGGATGCGATGGTCGCCGTGCCGGTGGTGACAGTGCAGGTGTTTGCAACCGTGTTGCAGGTGACGCTCGCGATCGTTGGCGCGCCCGCGGCGGCAGGGCCGTTGATGTCCGCGTTCACGAACGACGTTGCGGCTGGCACCGCACGGATGGCGTTGCTGCTGGAGTCCGTGTAGGTGAAACCGCTTGGGAAGGTGAGCGTGAACGTCGAGCTGGCCGGCAGCGAGGCCGGAGCAGGGAACTCACATTCGAGTATTGTGTTCTTGCCGGTGATGCGTACGCGCGGCTCGCAGCGTTGCGGATTGACCCAGTACGAGCCGAAGTCCGTATCGGAGTAGAAGTTCGTGTCCGCAGACCCGGAGAAGCCGAGCGTGCCACCCGTGGTCGTGGCATCGAGCACCGTGAAGTTTGCCACGTTCGCGCTGTTCGTCGTCGAGATGGCGGTGCCGGTGAATCCGGCTGCGTTCGTCACGGTCACTCTGCAGTCCTGGCCGGGCTGGAGCCCAACTCCCATCACGCGCAACTCGCGGAATTCCGCATCCCACGTTGCCGCCTTGCTCGCGAGGGAGATGGGAACTCCGGTGGGACACTGAAGTGCGACGTTCGAGGTGTTCACGTTGTTCGACGAGATGAGGCCGGAGACCGCCATCGGCTGGTCAAATCCACAGACGAAACCGAAGGAGTCCGCATCGCAGTATTGGAGCGTCGGCGCGCTCACCGCCGTTGCGGAGCCGGTCGTGAAGCACTTGTTCGTGATGTCTGCGGCGATGGCATTGCCCGCGAGGTCGCGTATGCCGGTGCCGATGAAGTAGCAGTACCGTTTGGATGCCGTGAGCGCAGCGTTCAAGCTCACGTTCAAATCCCGACCGCTTGGGTCCGTGCTCACGTTGTACGCCGTTGTTGCGATTTTCTCCAAGGTATCGCAGTTGCTGTCGCCGTTCCCATCCGTGTCGTTGCAGAGGCCAAACGTCGTCGTCGTCACGGTGTCCGGTCGGATATTCTCGCTGAAGCTGATGCGGAGTGATCCCGTCACCGCCGGATCAACGCCCGTCGCACCGTTGGCGGGTTTGAGGGGATCCGCAGTTGCGAGCGTTGGCGCGGTGGTGTCCGAGGTTGTCCCAGTCGTGAAGGAGTAGCATGCATCCGCGGTCATGCTGCGGCTCTGCGCGTTCAGGACATTTGCTGCGAGGCAGAAGTCGTAGGTGGTGGACGCGATGAGTGTGACGCCATTCACGCGGAGCGTCCTGCTCGCGCCATCCCATGTCCCGGTACAGCTATTCGCCGTGGTGCAGACATCCGTGCCAAGTACGCCATTCGTGGTTGGTCGCAGACGAATGTTGTCCACGTTGTCCACGGCGTTCGCTGTTCCGTTCGCGAGCATATCTCCCTCCGGTCCTGTGGGGAAGACGAACGCGATCGCCGTGTTGAGCGGCACACTTTGTGTCCCAGGGCCCGGGACGGTGGTGAGAACGCGCGGGGAGGTGGTGTTCGTGCCGGAGTCCACGGAGCCGGTGCGGAAGATGCGTGAGACGCTCGCGCCGAGTGGAATGTTCGTGGAGCCCTGTACCGTCCCGTCCACGGTGAGCTTGTAGGTGGTGGAGGTCTCGAGTGATGCGGCGCAGGTGATGCGGTCGTTTGTTCCGAGGCCGTTGCCCACCGTGACCGTGGAGCAGCGGTTGACGTTCGTCTCCGGACTTGCGCATGTGAGCGCATCCGTCGCTCCGGTGCACTTGTTGACTGTGACGGTGGCCGTGGAGGGCGACGCATCGCCGCTCGTGAGGAGCGACCCCGATGCGATGTTGATGTCAATCGTTGCTTCGAGCGGGACGAAGCTCTGCCCATTTCCCGGGCCGCCACCGGTGAGCGTTGGCGCGGTGCCGTAGCGGAGCGTGAGGGCCTTTTCATCAATGATTGATCCCCCGATATTTTGGCTGTTCCCGGTGTCATCCGTGAAGACCGTCGCTGTCGCCGGACCGGCGCCTGCCGGGTTTGTGACGGGGCCAAACGTCCAGACCATGGGAGTACTCGCCGCGATGGTGACAGTAGGAGCGTTGTCATCGGCCGTCAGCGCGACATACGCCAGGCTACCCGTATTCAAACAGCCAACACCCGGTACGGCGGTGCCACCAACGGTCAGTGAGCAGGTGGTGTAGTTTCCGACTCCCGGGAACGTCGGTACCGCATCCAAAAAATTAACGCCGACGGAGCGTATGTTGCTCGATGCGCCCGAAGGTGTCGTGAGCTTCACGGTGTACGTGACGCCGGTTGCGGCCGTCGCCGGAGTTGACGGCATGACGGTTGCGACCGTGAGTGCCGCAGCGTTCGCCGGCTGCGGGATGAGGACGCCGAGCGGGATGCCGAGCGCCCAGATGATCGTCGTTGCCGCGAGGGTCAACGAGAGACCTCTTCGGGCGGTCGTCCTGGCGCGCCGACCTGCGCGCGAGGCGAGCTGCGTGATGAATGCGTTAGACATACATTTCAGTCCAAACATGGTATTGCCTCCCCGTGAATCCGGAGAGTGCTGAGTGCGAAAAAAGTTGACCTGGTTCTATTGTACCCTGCTCGTGTTTTTGGTTTTGATGTGTATATCTTCGTGGTTCCTGTCATGGAGATTACATGGTTTTTATGTGATGAGAGCTGTGACAGATGGAGTTTTCAATAGCTAAAAAATAGCACGATAGTGTTATAAAATAGAGTTATGTATCGCAGCGTGGCACAGTAGAGCCATTTTTTTATTGATAAAGTGATGTTTTTTAGCACGCTAGAGTGCTAAAAAGTATTGTACGCATGATACTGACACTTGATCATTCTATTGATATCTGCTACAGTGCTTCCAATGAAGTGGCCTTGATGTTGCCCTAATGTCAGGCCATTTTTCTTACTTCAGTTCATGAACGAGCAAGAACGATATCCACACCAAGGAATGGCTGATCCGTCCGTTCAGGATGCTGTGGTCGTCCACCTTCCGACCCTCACGCGATTTGTTGCCTACCGGGTGTCGGACCAGGATGACGCGAAGGATGTCCTCGCGGAGACGGTGTGTCAGTTCATCGAGTACTGCCAGCGAACCGATCGCGTGATCGCGCACCCGCGCGGCCTCCTGTTCCGGATCGCACGCATGCGGCTCGTCGCGTACTACGAGACGAAGTCGAACCGCGCCGGTGACATTACCATCGAGGACGCACCGGAACTTCCGGCGGCAGGATCGCTCGAACGGCGGGTGGAGGCGAGGGAGCAGTTGGAGCAGGTACACGCCGCGCTTGCGGAGATGCGGGAGGAGGATCGGGAACTCATCACGCTCACCGCGATGCTCGGACTGACGATCGCGGAGATCGCGGAAATGCTCGAGACGTCACCGGGGGCCGTCCGCGTCCGGCTCCACGCCGCCAGGAAGAAGCTCAAGAAGCGTTTGCGGGAGAACGAAGCACGCACACCACATGAAGAGCACGTGGACCACACATGAGATGGACGTCGCGCTGCGCAGCTATGGGCAGGCGCTTGCACCGTCCGATGATCGCCTCCGGGATCTGGAGGCGCACGTTTGTCGTGTCGCAGAGATGCGTTTTGGAACGGGGGTGCTCGAGCGATCGGTTCAGTCAATGCGCGCCGTCCACAGTGTGACGGATGCACCGCAGGGTATGCTTACTCTCCTGCGGGCGCTCTTCATGCGTCCCGCGTTTGGGATCGCCGCGATTGCCGCGCTTGCATTTTCTGTCATGAACGTCGCGGGGCGCATGGGCGATGATGCAACGCTCGCGGGTGCCACGCTCCCGCCGCAGACATCCAGCGCGGTTGCGTCCAGTGGTTCGGCGACGGTCGCGCAGCAGGAAGGAGTCAACGCGCTTCCCAAGAGTATCTTTGAGACCGCAGTTGCAGTTGCGCCGCAGACCGCTCCGACGCAGGCGCGCACGGTGCGGCCGGCAGCGACGGATGTCCACCGCGTGAAGAGCGTTTTTTCTGACGAAGAAATCGCGACGCAGTACCGTCGCGGCAAGAACCTCTTTGTTGATGAAGAGCGCGATCAGTTCTACCGCAACCGCAGCATCTTCTTCGGCGGGTGAGGTTCTCCTTCGCCAGTATGAGATTTCTCGCTCGCGCTCGAAATGACAGAAATACTCGAAATGACAGAAATGCTCGAAATGACGGAAGGGGTTCGTCTTTTCTCACCGATGTCATTTCGAACAGAGCGTAGCGGAGAGAGAAATCTCACACGGTACAATATTGGAGCTTGTGAGAAAGGAATACACGGCTGGAGCAATGGAGATATCTCGCGTCTCTCCATCGCTCCCCTCGCGTATCGAGGGCCGGTGCGGAGCCATCGTGGGATGTCTTTGCAGGGAGAGCGGCAACGCTCGGCCTGCGAAGTTCATCCCGCAGGATGTCTCTCGCGCGGGTATATATAAATAGGTGTCGGTCAGCAAAGGTCGTCTCCGATGCAAGTCGGAGGACCGCACACCAATCTCCTCACTAAAGGAGTCAGTCGGATTATCTCTATGCACAGTGCAATCGCACTCGGGAAGCGCACGCTCACGTGGTCCGTCGTTATCACGACGATCGCGTGGTCCATGGGCCTCTCGCTCCTCATCGCTCCGCTCGTCGCGAGCGCGGCGCCAGCAGCGGGAACGCTCATCAAGGGTTCTCTCCCGGCCGTGTACTACTACGCGGCTGATGGGAAGCGTTACGTGTTCCCGAATGAGCCAACGTACAAGACCTGGTACGCGAGCTTCTCCGGTGTCCAGTCGGTCACCGATGCTGAACTCGCAGCGATCTCGATCGGTGGAAACGCAACGTACAAGCCAGGTGTCCAGATGGTGAAGATCACCACGGACCCCAAGGTGTACGCGGTGGCAGCAGGCGGAACGCTCCGTCACGTTGCAACGGAAGCCGTTGCAGTCGCGATCTACGGCGCATCCTGGGCCTCCATGGTCCATGACGTTCCGGACGCATTCTTCGTGAACTACACGATTGGTGCGGCGGTCAATGCGGCATCGGACTTCGACAAGGCGGCGCAGATGGCGGCGGCAACGAGCATCGGTGTGGACAAGGGCATCGCCGGTTCCACGGCGGTGACACCGCCGGTGGTGGTTGGCCCGACCGTCCTCTCCGCGTCTCTCGCGGAAGCGGGTGGCGGCACGCTTGCGCCGCGCGCGGCTGACGCGCCGGTGCTCAAGCTGAAGCTCGTTGGTACCGGCACGGTGACGGGCCTCAAGGTTCTCAAGACCGGCGGTGAGGCGGACGCGAACATCACGGGCGTGAAGCTCTACGATGGTACGACGCAGCTCGGCACGACGCAGACGCTCAACGCGAGCGCGCAGGCGTCTTTCACCGGCATTTCCATTGCGGTGAGCGGCGAGAAGACCATCACGATTGCGGCAGACATCGGCGCGAACGCCGGCAGCTCGTTCACCTTCGAGGTGAATAAGGCGGCGGACATCACGCTCTCGTCCGGCAGCGTCGGCGGCACGTTCCCGCTCAAGGGCGGAACGATGACGGCAGATGCAAACCACGCAGCAGTTGGTACCGCAGTACTCTACCGCGGTGCGAACATGCCGACCTCGGATCAGAACATTGATCCCGATGAGCAGGGCTTCCGTTTCACGCAGGTTCGCGTGGAGGCGGGTTCTGCCGAGGATCTCGTGGTGAAGCAGATCGTTGCGATCCAGTCCGGCACGGTTTCGACGTCCGATGTGAAGGACATCAAGCTCGTGCTTGAGGAGACAGGTGCAACGCTCGCGGAGTCCGCAACGCTCCCGGCCAATGGCCGCGTGGTGTTCGACGGATTGAGCATGACCATTCCGAAGGGTGAGAGCCGGAACTTCTCCGTGAAGGCCTCCATCACGGGCGGGTCCGCGTCCAACCGCACGGTTGGCTTTGATCTCCACGACGGCAACGCGTACACGATCCGTGTCGTTGGTGCGAAGTACGGTTTCGGCATCACGCCGACCCGCAATGACTTCTGTGCCACGGCAGGCGTGACGGGTGGTGCGTGTCAGGCGCAGACCGTTGCGCAGGGCACGCTCCGGCTTGACCGCGCATCGTCCAGCCCGGCAACGGGCAACGTCGCGCAGGGTTCGACCGGTGTCCCGCTCCTCGTGGTGAGTTTCACCGTGACGGGTGAGGAGGTACGCATCACGTCGCAGAACTGGGACTTCACGTTCGCGGATGACTTCGTCTGCACGGAGCTCACTTCCGTCACGCTCTACGACAGCAAGGGCGCGGTTGCAGCCGGTCCCAAGGACTGTGCAACGAACACGATCACCTTCACGGACACGATGACGGTTCCGGTTGGCACGAACGCGTACACGCTCAAGGCGAACGTCGCTTCCACCGCCGGCAATGACGGTGATGGGACGG
The DNA here is from genome assembly GCA_030647005.1 of bacterium. Classification (NCBI taxonomy): domain Bacteria; species bacterium. The sequence goes on along the minus strand of JAUSKG010000033.1, from coordinate 26,175 downwards.
CGGACACGGTTGTCGCGACCCTCGACGTGAGCGAGTTCACGGCGAAGGGCGTGCAGTCCGGCAAGGTCAGCACGGTGCAGACGACCACGGACGTGGCGGGCAATACGCTCACGGTCAATGCCGCCGCGCTCGCAGCGACGACGCTCGCGACGCCGATTGCGGGTAACGTGATTGCGGGCGTGCAGGACTACGGATTCGCGAAGTTCACGCTCGACGCATCGGCTGGTGGCGAGGACGCGCGCATCGCTTCGATCCAGGTCGCAGATGCGACTGGCGCAGCGGCACTCCCGGGTGACCTCGTCAACTTCGAGCTCTGGGGCGACGCGGATACGTCGGACAGCACCGACACGATGGTCCGTATCTCGACCACGAACTCCACGGCGGCTGCGACGTACACGGCGAATACCGCCGGTATTGACAGCACGTTGACGTTCACCTTCCAGAGCCCGCTCCGCCTCAGCAAGACGAAGAGCGCGACGTACGAGGTACGCGCGGACATCCTTGCGACGGCGGCGACTGGCGCGACCGCGACGCACGTCGTAGACGTGGCGGCGGTGACGGCAACGGGTTACACCACGAGCTCCGCCATCACGATGACGGATGGCACGCAGATCACCGGTGCTGGTCAGGCACAGACGGTTGCGGCGAGCGGCACGCTCAAGGTTGAGCTTGCAGCAGACCGCGCGGTCTCCGGCCCGATCGTTGCCGGTTCCAAGGGTGTCTCGATGACGAAGTACAAGCTCACCGCAGCGGATGAAGATGTTGATGTCACGCAGCTCCCGGTGTTCATCGCCAACCAGGCGGAGGCAGCGGGCAACCTCGCGAACGTTGATACCTTCAAGCTGTACCTCAATGGGACCCTCATCGGGAACCAGGCGGGCTACACGTTCGGCTCGGACGGCGAGAAGAATGTCGTGCTTGACTCCGGTGTACTCCGCGTGGTCAAGGACAGCCCGATGTACCTGGAGATCAAGGCGAGCTTCAACGCGAAGGAGCAGGTGACTTCTGGCAGCGTGCTGCATTTCGGCATCGGCGACGATGACGGTGATGCAAGCTCGTGGGCCGCAGCCGCGTCCGCAACGGTCGGCTACAACATCGTGGCCACCGGCAAGGACTCCGGCGCGACGATTGACCAGAATGACATTGACTCGAGTGGCGTTGATGGCAACACCGCCGGCACGATTGATGGTGGCTACGAGATGGGTGTGTTCGACGGCGTGCTCGCGGTCGGCCTCGACGCGAACTCGCCGAGCGGCGTGCACACGCCCGGCACTGGTAAGGAGGTCTTCCGCATGTGGGCGACCGCAACCGGCGATGAAATCACGGTCTTCGACCTCGAGTTCATCAACTCCGGTTCGGCACAGGGCGGCGACACGAATCAGGTGACCGGTACCGGTTCTGCGTTCCTCTACAACACCGACCGCTCGGTGACGTACGCGGACTGGCTGACGGCGAACGTCACCCAGCCGATGGACGCGGGAACCGGCGGTATCCACGTCAACGGCTTGGAGAGCACGACGGACGATGCGGGTCTTGATGGCGGCAGCTCGGATGGTTGGGACACGGCGCTCATCATTGGCGCGGGCGAGACACGCGTGCTCCTCCTCGTCGGTGATACGACGGGCGCAGGTGGCGCTTCCTCGAGCAAGTCGCTCCAGACGAGCATCAACGACGGTACGGCGACGGCGTCCGGTGTCCAATGGATGGACGTCCAGCTCTCCGGCCTCAACGGCACGAGCTGCACGGCCGCAACCACCGACCTCGCAACGGCGAACGAGTGTGTTGTGGACTCGGCGACGTACACGAAGACCTTGCCGGTCAACGGCAACGGCCTGACCTACAACTAGCACGAACGTTCCGCAACGGGGGCTGCTCCTCCTCGCTTCGCACATCGCGCTGCAGGTGCGATCGGCCCCACGCGGAACCTACGGATAGTTGTGCCACTCGGCTGACCGCCGCTCGCATACTCCTCTGCGGAAGACCAGGGAGGATTCGCACGACGACGTGACCGTGGAGTCGCGGGTGATTCGGGAACCATCGAGCCGCAATCAATGGCTCGACCCGCCCCGCACAGGGCTCACACGCTCGCGACCGGCGATGCATCTCCTTTCAGGAACACCACGCGAGCAGCAGGCGCGGCGCGATGCCGCTGCAAACACCCCTCCGGAAACGGCGGGGTGTTTGCGTTGCGTGTTTGTCATTGCGAGGAGCCACCCATTATTGTCATTGCGAGCCGAGTCCCCGAGGCGTGGCAATCCCGGCCATGCAGTGTACCCGGCTTTCACCTTCTGCCGGTATGACCGGGATTGCCGCGTCGCGGACTCCTCGCAATGACAGGGTAAAGCAAACGGGAGACGTTTTGCTGTGTGCTTTCTCTCCATAGTGCGCTATACTGGAGGTGCTGTTCTTGTACGGCATCAATGCTATGAAACGCATCATTATTCCCGCGGTGCTCGCCCTCCTGTTCGTGTCCGTTGCGGTTGCCCGTGCGCTCGCGCCGCCGGAGGTGCGCGTGGAGCTCGCCCCGCTTACCAACGCGACCGTGTTCGGCGGTCAGTTGGATGTTCTGGGGCTTGATATGACGGTGATCCCTGGAAAGGATGACGTGCTCGACGTGCTCTTCGTCAAGCAGGATGGTACCGCGGAGTGGGAGCGTGACATCGTTGCGGCCGAACTCTGGGCAGATGCGGGCGCGATTGGGTTTCAGGGGATTGGTGTTGATACGCTGCTCGGTGCGGGGACGTGGCTCGGAAGTGAAAACGGCTGGGCGTTCCGTCGGATCAACGCGGACGTTCCCGCAGCGGGCAGACGCTTCTTCATCACCGTTGATGTCCTTCCTCTTCCGACGAACCATGCGACGACACGGCTGACGCTCCAGACGCATCTTGATCGGTTCAAGGCGATGGAGTATGATGCGGGTGACCACGGCATCTTCCTGCGGACCGCTCGGCCTGCGCCAGTCGCGGTGATGACGAGCGCGACGTTGACGATCCAGCAGATTCAAGCCGACACGCTTGCACCAACGGTGCGCATCACGGAACCGGTGGACGGGAGTACGTTCGCGCGGGATTGGATTTTCGTCCGCGGCGTTGCGCAGGACCACGGCGGATCGGCGGTTGCGAAGGTACAGCTCGCGGTGAACCGCGTTGGGAAGGCACAGACGTGGATTGACGCGGTGCCGGAAATCCCCGGCTTTGGCACGTGGGAAGTACGGCTCTTTGGCCTGCCGCGGGGCAACACCATTGAACTCCGCGTGCGCGGAGAGGATTGGAACGGGAATCGCAGCACACTTGGAGCGCCGGTCCTGATCACCCTTACGGAATAACTTCCATGGAGAACATCGTGCAGCGTTTGAACAAACCCCGCGCCATCCTCGCGATCGGCGCAGTGGTGTTCGTGGGGATCGTTTTGCTGGCGGCGCACGAGCGGGCGTCACAGGCGGTGGCGCGTACGCTCACGCCGGGGGACGTCACACTCACCGATGTCGAGCGCAGTGCGCTCGATGCGGACATCGCTGCGGCGTATGTGGAGCTCGCCGATGATGACGACAAGAACGATTTCAACGCGTACGTGAAGATCGCGCTCGCGAAGGAAGACCTCGGCGACCGTGAAGGCGCGGCGGCCATCTACCGCGACATGAATGAGCGGTACGCCGGCAACTATCTATCGTTCCAGAATCTCGGAATACTCTACCAGGAGGACAAGAAGTGCGAGCTCGCCTCCGAGCAGTTCCTCCGCGCGATCGCCAATGCGCCGCGCATTGCACATCACTACCGGAACATCGTCAATCTCTACACCTACGATTGTCCGGAGTATGTCCACGATATTCCCGTGGTGCTCCAGGACGGGCTCGCGATCATGCCGAACTCCGTGGACATCCTCTCGCTCATGGCCGTGTACCACCGTGATTTCGGCACCATCGAGGATGCGATTCACTGGTACGAGTTTCTCCTCGTCTACGATCAGGAAAACAGGACTGCCATTGATGAGGTACGAGAGCTCCGCGAGCAGCTCAGAGGGATATAAGATTTGAGATTTGAGATTGGAGATTTTCGAGCACTGTCTCATGACGTACTGCAGCACCAATACGCGGTGCATATTCCATGCGTTGGTGGCGTTGGTCGTGTTCGCGTTCGCGTTTCCCGCATATGCGCTTTCGCCATCCGATTCGCTCTTGGGCGAGCAGTGGTACCTTGACGCCATTGCGGCGAAGGACGCGTGGGAGGTGACGATTGGGAACCCCGCGTCCATCATCGCGGTACTCGATGTGGGGGTTGACCTCGATCATCCGGATCTCGCGAGCGCGATGTGGCAGAATCTCGGCGAGATTCCAGGCAACGGCGTGGACGATGATCGCAACGGGTATGTGGATGATGTGAACGGTTGGGATTTCGTCGGCAACGATAACGATCCCACGCCCGCGTACGATGTCGCGGGATCAAACCCGAATGATCTCCACCACGGGACGGTCGTCGCGGGCATCATCGCCGCGCGCGGGAATAACGGGCAGGGGATCGCGGGGATTGATTGGCTCGCGAAGATCATGCCGTTGCGCGTACTCCGCTCGGATGGCGTGGGCGATCTGAACGATGTCCTCGCTGCGCTCCGGTACGCGCACGAGCAGGGCGCATCGATCGTCAACTTGAGTTTCGTTGGCACCGAGCGTTCCGTGGAACTCGACGCGCTCATCATCGAGCTTGCGCGCGATGGCGTGCTCGTCGTTGCGGCGGGTGGGAACGAGGATCAGCGCGGTCGCGGGAACCTCGATGACTTTCCTGCCTACCCCATCTGCTCCGGCAATGGTGAGGGGTACGTGCTCGGCGTCGCCGCGACGAACGAACAGGATGAGAAGGCGACGTTCTCGAGCTACGGCGATTGCGTTGATCTGAGCGCACCGGGTTCGCACATCGTCGGGACGAGGTTCCACGATCCCGATCATACCGCCATTGCGGTGGGTGATCGGATTGGGCAGACAACATTCTCAGAGCCCTACGGTGGTTTCTTCAACGGCACCTCGTACGCCGCACCAATTGTCGCGGGTGCTGCGTCCCTCGTGCGCGGCCTCCTTCCGTCACTCGCACCGCTCGACATCATCGCGCTCCTCCGGCAGGCCGCTGATCCGATTGCGAATGTCCCCGGCGCGCTCACGGGCAAGTTGGGTGCCGGACGACTCCAACTCTCGCGCGCGGTGCGCGAAGCGCTCGCACGCGCAACTGCGGCACCGAGCATGACGCACTCCTCGATCGAGTTCAGCAGGCCCATCGTCGGTGTGCTCGAGGATGTCATCGTGCGCGTGGTGGTGCAGAACGACAGCGGCCAGGTACTCGGTGGTCGTAGCGTGCGCCTCCTCTCAGATCGCATTGACGATCTCATCGCGCCCACCACTGCGCTCACGGACGCAACCGGCATCGCATCGTTCTCCATCCGGGCGCAGCAGGAGGGCATTGCGGAGCTCCACGCGCTCATCGGTGACCTCACGGTTGCGACGGGGCGTGTCGTGGTAGCCAGTGGCGGCGCTGCGGGGATCGGTATCGGGTCGCTCCTCAAGGGTTCCACGAGTTCGGTGTACGTCGTGGACGCACGCGGGAAACGGTACGCGTTCCCGGATCGCCAGACATTTGACTCGTGGTACGCGGACACCAGTAGTGTCCTGCGCGTGGACGACAGCGTCCTCGCGGCCTTCCCGCTCGGCGGGCTGGTGACGATTCGACCCGGGACGTTCCTCGTGAAGATTCAGACCGACCCCAAAGTGTACACGGTGGAGCGGGGCGGTGTGCTCCGGTGGGTGCCGACGGAGGAGATGGCTATCGCACGCTACGGTACCGCGTGGGCATCGCGTGTCGTTGATGTGCCGGATGCATTTTTTGCCACCTATACCTCTGGCACGCAGGTGGGTCCGGGTGAGTTCCCGTCGGGCTACCTCTGGGAGCATCCTGCCACTGGCACGCGTGCGATGGTCGAGAACGGAACGCTCCGTGCGTTTGGTACGCGAGAGCTGTTCGCGCAGAATGGTTTGCAGGAGCGCGATGTCTTCCGTCACCTCGTCGTGGAACTCCCGTTCGGGAATCCCATCCTTGGCCGCGAGCAGACGCTCGCTATTCCGATTCCATGATGAGACCGGAGAAAAAGTTGCTAGGTCCTTTCCGTCATTTCGACCGAGTGAGTTCGTACCCCCTTCCGTCATTTCGACTGAGTGAGTCATCGAGCGAGTGGAGAAATCTCGTTTCGCGGTATAATGGGTAGTGGTACTACAGGACGAGATTTCTCGACTTCGCTTTCGCTCCGCTCGAAATGACGTAGGGGGAGAGCAGTGATCCGACGAAAGCATTTTTCTACGGTCTCAATTCTATGTTCGAGCAGCCCATTTTTGACAAGCCGAATATCCTCGTCACCGGTGGCGCGGGGTTCATCGGGTCGCACCTCTGCGAGCGTCTTCTCGATCGAGCAAAGGTCATCTGCCTCGATAACTTTGTTTCCGGTACGCAGCAGAACATCGAACACCTGCTGCAGCGACCGGATTTCGTTTTCATCAAGCACGATGTGACGGCACCCATTGACCTCAACGCGTTCCCCGAGCTCGTGCGCTTCAAGGTGGAGTTCCAGGGCGTGCAGGAGATCTACCACCTCGCGTGCCCGACCTCGCCGAAGGATTTTGAGGACCTCCGCGTGGAGACGCTCCTCGCGAACAGTTACGGGACGGTGAATGCGCTCCACCTCGCGTCGCAGTTCCGTGCGAAGTTCCTCCTCGGGTCGTCCTCCGTCGTGTACGGGGCGCGCGATCGCGAGCGTTACCAAGCCGAGGATGACTACGGTGTCGTAGACCACCTCGGGCCGCGCGCGTGCTACGACGAGGGGAAGCGGTTCGCAGAGACCGTCGTGGCGACGTACCGCCAGCAGTACAGCATCGACACGAAGATCGCACGTATTTTTCGCACGTACGGCCCGCGCCAGCGCCTCCGCATCGGCGAGATGATCCCGGATTTCGTCGTCAACGCGCTCGAGGGGAAGGACCTCACGATCTATGGCGATGAGACCTTTACGACCTCGCTGACGTTCGTGGACGATGTCGTCGCCGGCCTCATCGCGCTCATGGAATCCGAGGAGGGAGGGCCGATGAACCTCGGATCAACGGAGATGCACCGGATCGCAGATGTCGCGCGCATGGTCATCGAGATGACGGGGTCGGCATCCTCGGTGCGTTTCGTCGAGCCGCTCCTCTTCATGACCCCGCAGGGCGTTCCGGATATCAGCAAGGCGAGGAATCTCTTGGGTTGGACACCGATCACGCGCCTCGAGGACGGCCTCCAGAAGACCATTGACTTCGCGCAGGCGCACCGTGAGCTGTTGGGATACTAGCATAAACGCAGAACGCAAAAGTGAGAATGTAAAAGTTCTGCGTTCTGCGTTCATCATTTTGCGTTTATGCGCACCGTCGTCATTATTCCTGCATACAACGAGGCGCAGACGGTTGCCGAGGTGGTACGGCGCGTGCGGGAGCGATGCGCGCGCGTGATCGTGGTTGACGATGGGTCCCGCGATGGGACGGGCGAGCTCGCACGCGGCGCGGGCGCCGAAGTGGTGCGTCATGCGGTGAATCGCGGGCTTGGTGCGGCACTCGGTACCGGCATCGCGGCGGCGCTCGCGCGCGGGGCGACGTGCATCGTCACGATGGACGCCGATGGTCAGCACGACCCGACGGACATCGCGGAGCTCATCGCGCCGATCGAACGCGGCGGTGCAGACCTCGTCATTGGGACGCGCTGGCATCATGCGGCGACAGCCCCGCTCGCGCGTCAGCTCGCCAACCGCACCGCGAACCTCGTCACGCGAGTCCTCTTCGGCGTGCGGTGCTCGGATACGCAGTCGGGATTCCGCGCGATCGCACGTGCGGCCGCGGAGCGTCTCGACCTGCGCACGAATCGCATGGAGGTCTCCAGTGAGATTCTCGCTGAGGCCGCGCGGCTCCGTCTGCGCATCGCCGAGGTTCCCATCCAAACGATCTACACCGCGTACTCGCTCTCCAAGGGCCAGGGACTCGTCACCGGCGCGAAGACCGCATGGGGATTGATGCTCCGACGGATGTTCTAACACTATGCTCATGCGCATCCTCCTCATCGCGGTTGCATGTGCGGGAATCCTCCGTGCGGCGGTGCGGTTTCAGAAACGTGACATTCGGTTGCCGGAGTTGTTACTCTGGGCGGCAATCTGGGTGCTCGTGGCACTCGTCGCGGTGGTGCCGGAGGGGACGAATCGCCTCGCGGATATCCTCGGCATCGGACGCGGCGCGGATGTTGTCGTGTATGGTGCGATCGTGGCACTCGCAGCACTCCTGTTCCGCATGAGCGTGCGCATGGAGCAGCTCGATCGGGCGATCACGAAGGTGACGCGAGAGGTCGCGTTGTCGCAAACGAAAAAAAGCGATCCCAGAGAGGAATCATGACCGCAGACGTGAAGGCCCCCGCTCCGTGATGGAGCGGGGGCTGTGGTGTACGAGGCGGATCAGCCATCGGTACGCAGTGCTTCGGGGAGTGTCTGGATGCTGTCGCGGAAGCTGGAGGTGACGTCCGGCCGTTCGCCTTCTTCCGAATGCCAGAACTCGACGTTGCCGCACGCCGTCACGTGGTGCACATTGAATGTATTGCACGTCCATGCGCCGTTCTTGCCGTCCTCCTCGAAGCCGACGGCGTAGGTGCTCTGGTGCCGGCTCACGTGCCACGCATCGCGGACATCCTTCGAGAGGAGGAAGCGCACCGAGGCGATTATGGGATCCTCGCCTTCCGTGTGGCAGTGCTCGTCCCACGCATGGTACAGCGCGGCGCGATCCTGCGGCGCGGTGGCGGTGAACATGCGGTACGATGCCCAGAGCGTGATCTCGAGGAGTTGTGTGCCAAGCTCGATGTTGCCGCTCACACGCTGACGGATGCACTCGCTCACGAATCGCTGCGTGAGATCGTCGAGCGCGCGTTGCGTGCGCGCGGAATACGGACCGAATCGCTCCTCCTGGATCGGAGTCGGCATGTACGTGTCGAGCGTGCCGCGCTGCATGGTCCACCGATCTTCATACTCACCGGTGGAAACTACTCCCTCTGCGAAACGCATCCCCCATGAGAAAAGGGCACCGAGGAGACGCTCGCGTTCCGCGACGATTTCTTGGAGGCGGTTGGAGTTGCTGGTATCAACGATGCCCCACCAGTCCGTGCGTTCGACGGGTGCGATGTACGGTTTGGGCGCATGTTCGATAATGTGGTGCGCCGCGCGCCGTTGCCGTACCGCCTCGGTGACGAATGCGTGTTCGAGTGCGGCGAGCCGTTCGTTTACATTGCGGATGCGCTCGATAGCGAGCGTGCGTTCGGATTCGGTCATGCGTTCGTTGGAAACGTCAACGACGAGGGGGTTGTGGATGATGGTGACGACGGCACCGGGAGCAGCGGCACAGGTGCCGCGGCTTGGCTGCTCACCGAACTGTTCGTATGGTCGCTCGCAGATGAGCTCGCCGTTCTTGTCGTAAGAGCGCACCACGCGAGGATCGGGTGCGGCATGGTGCTGCGCGTGCGCCGTGTTCGTGATGAGTGATGCCAACATGATGGCGACGGATCGCTGCATGGTTCTCCCTTGTTGTGAAAGAGTATTTCGCGGGCACTGCTCTGGTACCGTCGCATGCGATCTCCGGTTTGTCAAGCCGCTGTTTCCATGCGATGATAGGCAGCATGAATAGGTGGAATGCACCTGCATGATTGCCGTCATTATTCTCTCCTACCACGCGCCGGCAGACCTTCGTCGGTGCCTCGAGAGCGTCCTCCGAACGGAGTTTCCGTCGGAGCGGTTTCGCATTGTCGTCGTGGACAATGCCGCGACGGCGGAGACGGCGGCGGTGCTCCAGGAGTACGTCGGGAGGATAGACGTGCTCCCGCAGCGAGCGAACACCGGGTACGCCGGCGGCATGAACATCGGCATTCGCCACGCGCGCGACCTCGGCGCGAAGTTCGTGACGGTGCTCAACCAGGATACCGAGGTTGATCCGAATTGGCTCCGGCACCTCGTCATGGCCATGGAGTCCGATCCCGCGATCGGCGCGGTGCAGGCGCGCATCATGTATGGCGAGCCGGTGGATGAACGGAAGCGCTGGCAGACCGATGCGGGGCTCGTGCAGAGCGTGGGCAATGCTATCCATCCACTTGGGTTTGGGTCGTTCGGGTTCGCGGTGGGTGCGCAGCGCGCGTGCTGGAGCGACGTGCGTCGCACGCTGCGCGGGTATCCTTGTCCCGAGGTGACGTACCCTTCCGGTGCTGCGGTGATGTACCGCATGACCGCGCTCTCCCGCGTGGGGTTTGCACAGGACGATGCGGGAGATGTGCAGTTCTTCGATGAGGCGTATTTCCTCTACCACGAGGATACCGATCTCGGCGTGCGTCTGTGGCTCTGCGGTTTTCGGTGTGTGCTCGCGCCGCAGAGCGTCGTCGTGCATCACTACGATTTCGGGCGGAGCACCGCGAAGATGTTCTACATGGAGCGCAATCGTATTCGTTTTTTGCTCGAGAATTTCCGCGTCCTCACGCTCCTTGTTCTTGCGCCGGCACTCTGTGCGAGCGAGGTTGCGCTCTTTGTGTTCGCGTGGCGCGGCGGGTGGGGTGCGGAGAAGGTGCGCGCGTGGCGTGATCTCCTGCGACCGGCAACGTGGCGATCGGTGCTGCGCCACCGCGCTGCGAAGCAGGCGGCACGTCGTATGCCCGATCGCGTGGTGACGAGGCGGTTCATCGCGCGGTTCGCAAATCCCGAAGTACGCAACGCGCTCGTCGAACGGGCCATTGACCCGATCGTCGCATGCTGGTGGCGCGCGGTGCGCCCGCTCATCGTCTGGTAGCGGCTTGGAGTTCGCCTATGCGCATCACGCACGTCGTCTCAACCTACCCGCCGTACCGTGGCGGAATGGGGAATGTTGCGCACGAGCTCGTCTCGCGCACGGCGGCGCGTGGCGTTGATGTCCACGTCATCACTCCCGCGTCCGTCTCGTGGAAGGTGCGTCTCGGGAACGCCGCGTGGTGCCCCGCGATGGGGCGACAGCTCGCGGACACTGACATCGTGCACTTCCACTGGCCGTTCATCGGTGGGCTCGCGCCGGTGCTCCGGTGGAAGCTGCGCGATCCCAAGAGGCGGCTCGTGGTGCAGTATCATATGGATCTCATCGGTCGCGGGCGGCGCGGCGTGCTCTTCAGCGTGTACGAGTGCGTGGCGTTGATGCGCCTCTTCGCGCACGCCGATCGCATTGTTTGCTCATCTGATGATTACGCGTGGTACGGCACGCTCGGACCTTTGTGGAACACGATTGCCGATCGCGGTGCGGTGATTCCGCTTGGGGTGGACGCGGAACGGTTTGCGCCGAGCGTGTCACTCGCGGTGCGCCACTCGACACTCGAAACGCTTTTCGTCGGTGGTCTCGATACGGCACACGCGTTCAAGGGTGTGCATGTGCTCCTGCAGGCAATCGCGCAGACGGACAATGTGTCGCTCCGCATCGTTGGCGATGGTAATCTCCGTACGCAGTACGAAGCGCAGGCGCGCGCACTCGGCGTTGCAGATCGGGTAGTATTCCTTGGTGCGGTTTCGGATGAGGAACTCCCCGAGGTCTACCGACGTGCGGATGCGCTCGTCTTCCCCTCCACGTCGCAGTCCGAGGCGTTCGGGCTCGTCGCCCTCGAGGCCATGGCGTGCGGGAAGCCCGTCATCGCATCAAATCTCCCGGGCGTCCGCACGGTCGTTCGTGATGGAGAGACCGGCCGCATCGTTCCATCGAACGATATTGCAGCGCTCGCGCAAGCCATCGGTTGGTTGCGCGACCATCCGGATCACCGTATCGTATGGGGCGCAGCGGGTCGGCGGGCGGTGGAGGAGCACTACGCGTGGGCGCGCGTCGTGGCGGAGTGGATGGTACTGTACAAGCAGCTTGCCCTATGAATGTACTCATGCTCACGAATCGCGCCGGTGCGGATGCACGCGGCGGTGCGGAGCGCATCGTCGCGCAGTTGGCAGTGGCGCTCGAAGAGCGCGGTCACACGGTGACGGTGCGCGCGCGAACCACGTCCGGCTTCGCATCGCTCCACCGCATGCCGACAGTCGTCCGCGTACTCTGGCACGCGATGGACGTATGGAACATCGCGGCGGCGTGGTCGCTCGCGCGAGCGATCCGGAGGATCGCACCCGACGTCATCCACACGCACAACCTCGTGGGGTGCGGCGGGTTCACACCGCGTGTCATTCGGCGCAGCGGCGTGCGGTGGGTGCACACACTCCACGACGTGCAGCTCATCACGCCGTCCGGCCTCCTCGATCGCCATGGGCAGCCGTACACCGCGATCGAGCGATCGCGCGCGGGACGGTGGTTCCGTGCGTTGCGACGGAGGCGCTTCGGGAGTCCCGATGTCGTGACATCGCCGACGCAGTGGCTGCTCGCGCTCCACCGTGATCTCGGATTTTTTCCGGAGAGCCAGAGCACCGTCATTGGGAATCCGGTCTCTGACAGCTCGGAGCCGCTGGTGGCGCACGCGCGCGATCGCGCGGTACGCACGCTCCTTTTCGTGGGGCAGGTGGAGGGGCACAAGGGGGTCGTGCTGCTCCTCGAGGCATTCCGGCAGCTCGTCGCACTGTTTCCCGACGTTGCACTCCACGTGGTTGGGGATGGATCGGTACTCCCGCTCCTCAAGCACGCGAGCCGATCCATGCGGAACGTCGTCCTCCGCGGACGGCTTGATGCCGCGGCGGTGCGGCGTGCCATCGCGCACGTTGATGTCGTCGTTGTGCCATCGGTCTGCGCGGAGAACCAGCCGGGTGTCATCCTCGAGGCATTCGCCACAGGTATTCCGGTCGTCGCGAGCAATGTCGGCGGCATTTCGGAGCTCGTCGAGGATGGTGTCCATGGGTGGCTCATTGACCCCGGGAGCGTGGATGAGCTCATACGGGCACTGCGCCACTGCATCGAGGCACCACAAGCAGTTCGCGCGATGCGCGAGGCGTGCGTGGAGCGGGCAGGGGAGCACCGCATTGCAGTCATTGCACAAATGTTCGATGCGGTGTATACTCATGCAGAAGGCAACGATATGCCATCGCGCTATCGCTGACGTCCATCCGTATGCGGAATACGGCGGAATTCTGTACAGGGACCTCTGCCAAACCATGCATTGTTGTCATTGCGAGGAGTCCTCGACGTGGCAATCCCGGTCATCAGCGCACCGATCCGACAACAACAGTTTGCGTATCCGCCCTATGATGACCGGGATTGCCGCGTCACTCGCGGACTCGTTCCTCGCAATGACAGGGTTATGATTTTTTCAGAAATTCTTACGCGCTATGCGTCCAGTCATTGGGCTCAATCCCTGGGACCGATTCGCGAAAGAGGACCCAATGTTCTACATCGCTACGCGCCGGAAGGCGCAGTGGCGGGAGGAGGATGCGTTCTGGGCATCGGGCGAACAGACGACCGCGTTCATCTGGGACGCGGTGGCACCGCACGTGCGCGGGAATCGGCTCGCGATTGAGCTCGGGTGCGGGATTGGGCGGCTCGCCGTCCCGATGTCCAAGAAGTTCATCCGCCTGAAGGTGGTGGACGTTTCGCCGTACATGCTCGAGAAGCTCCAGCAGCGTTGCCAGCAGTTTGGGGTGGGGAATATGTCGTGCCATCTCTCGACTACCGTATGGTACGAGGAACCCGCGGATTTCATCTACTCCGCGCTCATGCTCCAGCACCTCGAGCGGTTCGATGACGTGGAGGAGTACATCCGGAAGATCGCGCAATGCCTCTCCGGCGTTGCGTTTTTGCAGTTTGATACGCGACCGCGCAACATGTTCGTCGCAGCGCGTCGCGCAGTGCCGGATGTGTTCCTCCCACGGACGCAGCGTCGGGGTATCCGCCGTCACCGCCGCGACCCCCACGCCATCCGCGCGATCTTCCGGCGCTACGGCTTCCGCATCATCGAGGAGCGCGATCCGGGAACGGCACTCCATGCGTTCGTCGTCACGCGGTGAGTGGGACGAGGTGACATACTCCAAAAGAGAAGTACCTATCTTGACCGTATGATGTCCGTGTGCTAGGTTGAGAGCAACTTGGGGATTTGCTTGTTTTTCCCAACGGTTTTGAGGGCAGCGCGGCGCGGACGGATGACGATCGGTCCTGACGCGCTGTTCTTACAATGAAGCGGCAGGTCTGTTGGACGTATGCGGTGCCAACGGGCCGGTCGGAACAGCAGAAGGAAGGAGGCAGGTCACATGGCTGGTCCCGATCCTGATCAAGTAGCGGAGTTCTTTCGTCGGTCGCGGCGTGTGGGATTTACTCCCGGCGCGTTTCGTCGTCTCCTCGGGGACGATACGTTGATGGAGTGGTGGATCGCGGTGCTCAACGAACGGCTCGGCACGGGCCAAGGGCTCGCGGTGAGTGACGATGAAGTACCTCGTGCCTCGACGGGTGCGCCTATCCGCACGGAAGTCCGGTTGTGTACGGACGGTCGAAAGCTCGATGGAACAGTGCCCGTTTTCAATCTCTACGACGGATCCGTACGCTGTCGTATCGTTCGAGAGCCACCCGAATGGCTGGTGACGTTCGCCGGACGGGAAGATGCAGCATACGTTGACCTTGCGGTCGGAGAGGCGTGTATGCTGCAACTCTCGCACATCGGCAACGCGGTGCCGCGGGAGACATCGCTTGCGCTGACGCTCTCCTTTGCGGGTGGAAGCGGCGGGGAGCGCGTTCGGGAAGAACGAATCGTTGAAGTTGCACTGCAGGTGCACTTTGACGCGCGGGCGTGGTTGGAGCGTTTCCAGTCGGCATTCAGTGACGCATGTGTGAAGGCCAAACGCGTAGGCAACGTTGATCCGCAGAGTGTTGCAGATGCGGTACGGTCTGCCCTCGCCCGTTTTCTATCGCACGATCATGTGGTGCGACGAGGACATTCCGATCTTCCCTGGTTGCCTGATCGGGAGTTCATTGCTGGGGTTGTGGCCATTCTCAACGAGCAGTATTTACAGTCCATGGGCCTTACGTTGTACCGGCTGTGCGTGAAGCGCGGGAGCACATTGCGGATGCCCGATGATGTGCCGGCTCGTTTCGGGCACGATGCGGTGTATCGCGTTGCGGTAGCCATGGCGACTGAGCTGACCCACTGGTCTGACTCCCCTGTGCGTTTGCAAGCCCCCGAGCTCAATGCACTGTATGCGGACCTCAAGCATCGTGGCACCGAGATGGAGGTTGTTGAGCGTTCGCTCGCAGGCACCCGTCATCATCGAGGGTTCCTTTCGGTAGACGCAAATCAAGATGAGGCGTTGCAGGTGCTCTGGATCTCCGAGATTGGCATCAGCCAAGCGGAAGAATGTACGCCCGCGATGGGGTACCTGTACTGAGGCCGTAGAAGACCCCCACCGTGAGAACGGATGGGGGTCTTTCATTTGGTTATGGGTTCGCATCGAAGCGGAACACGCGGAGGTGGAAGAATGCTGGTGCGCGGTTAGGCGTTTGGGGGTTGATCTCTCCGTCGGCAATCGCAACCGTTGCCTCGACGAGGTTCGTGTAGTTCGTCCAGTAGTCGTGGAGGACGATGTAGGCGCGGGTGGCGTTGACGAGGGACATCGCGGCGTGAATGGGTGCAGGGTCTGGTGTCACGGCGGTGACGTAGTTCCAGAACTCGCGGGCGATGGGGCCGCCTGCGGGGAGGGGGAAGGCGAGGACTTCGCGACCATCGTCCAGGATGTGCGCGGGGCGGAAGCCGAGTTCGCGGATTGCGGCAGCACCGAGCATTTGGTTGGCGAGGACGACGTAGGGTTCATTGCCGGCGTCGTTCGCGATCGCGTGGACGGCGGCGATATCATCGGCAGAGACGCTCCAGAGGCCGGAGCGCGCTTGTGCATCATTGCGTGGGTAGGCGAGGAGGAGGGTGAGCGTGGCGAGCGTTGCGAGCCCCACGGTCCACGCCGCGCGCAGCGACAGCGTGCGCGAGCGAACAACAATGGTGTGCAGGACAGTGCCCGCGAGCGGGACCGCGAGGAGCGCGGCGAGCTGGAGGAGGCGGAGCGGGAAGTCCGTCTGCTCTTCTGCGAGCTGCGTGGGGATGGAGACGGTGAGGAAGACGGCGAGTGCTGCGCCGAGGGCGACGCACGGCGGGAGAATCATGGAGACGCGTGAACGTGGGGCAAGCCGCCACCCGATGATCGCGAGGGCGATCCAGAGGAGGGGGAGCGCGATGCGAGCGATTGCGAGCGCGTCGGCGGTGGCGAAGTCCGCGGCGTGGAAGGTGAGGGTGTTGTGGATTGCAGGTACAAGATTGCGGAGCGGGTCCAGCGAGAAGGCGACGTGGAGATCAAGTTGCGGGACGATGCGCGTGGTGAGTGCGAACGCGATGGGGAGTGCGAAAATGCCGCCGAGTGCAGCGAGCGTGCCAAGGATGCGCTGGCGATGTCGAAAGAGGATGAGCGCGATAACGCTCGCGATGATTGGGATCCCACTCAGAGGGTTGGCAAGGAAGGAGGCGAGCGCAGCGATGAGGGAAATGGCAGTGTCATTGCGAGTCCCGACGCTTTGGTTGGGGCGAAGCAATCCCGGGAATGGCCGAGATTGCCGCGTCGCTCGAGGCCTCGCTCCTCGCAATGACAGCACTGCCGCGAGGCCAAAGACAAAGCTCAGTGCCTGCGGGGTACTCACGGCGAGCGGGAGGAATGGGACGACGAGGAGCGCGAGGACGCCACCGCGGGGCAATGTGCGGTGCGCGAGCGGAACGAGGATGACCACCGTGAGGAGCGGAACGAGGAGGCGATCCGCGAGCGCGAGCGGGATACCCAGCGTCGCGATGAGCGTCGCGAGGCCGTAGTGGGCACTGTAGAAGAACGGAGGCGGCGCGAGCGCGCCGGTGTCGAGAATGATGCGCTGTGCCGCGACGTGGAGGAAGTGATCAAACCCAAAGCCGAGTGGGTACACGAGGATGGCGACGAGTGCGGTGATGCCAAGCGCGAGCGCGACGCCGATAGCACCAATGCGCGGATGCGTCCATCCCGCGAAAAGTGCCGCTCCAACGAGGATCGCATAGAGGACGAAGAAGGCATCGGGAACCTGCGACCACGGAGAGCGAATGGGTGCCGTGGTACCGGAGACAACGAGGACGATGATCGCGGCGAGCGCGAGCATCGTTATGCCGAAGAGGAGGATGATGGAGCGTCGCGGAGCGTCTGTCTGTGCATGCCGAATCCACCCCCTCCAGCTCCGACGTTGCGAGATGGAAGCAAGCCGGAGTCCCGAACTGGCTTCGGGACTCCCCCTCAAGATGAGGGTGAGAGTCATGATGGCAGCTCCCGCGAGCACGAGGATGCGCACGGGCATCGCAAACCACCCGAGGAGTACGAGGATCCCTGACAGGATGGCCGTTCCTGCTACAATGGTGATGAGGCGTTCGAGCATCTGCTTCCATCCTACCTGATCAGCGACGCAACGGGTGACTGTAGAACGTGTATGTCATTTCGACCGTAGGGAGAAATCTCACCCGCTTCAATACCTTGAAACGTGTGAGATTTCTCCTCGCGGACTCGTCGAAATGACATGGAGGCGGGGTTTTGTAGATGTTCTGGCAATGGCTTCATCTGCGTCATCTGCGCAGTGATCTCCCTATGAATCTCCAACCCTTCTTCGACCGGCTCCTCGCGCGGACGGTGCTCGTGTTCATTCCGCGTCAGGTCACGCCCAATCAAGTGACGGTGTTCCGCTTTGCGGCAACGCCGCTCGTGCTCTACCTTATCCTCATCGGTGAGTACCGCTGGGGACTCATTGCGTTCGCAATCGTCGCGTTCTCCGATGCGGTGGATGGCGCGCTTGCACGGACGCGCAACCAGGTGACGCAGTGGGGTGCGATTTACGATCCTCTCGCGGATAAGCTCCTCATCGCGAGCATGGTGCTCGGTGTCGTCGTGCGCGAGCTCAATCCCATCCTCGGGTTGACCATCGTCCTCATCGAGGCCGTCATCCTCGGCCTCGCGTGGTACGGTCACTCGCATGGGCGGTCCGTGCACGCGAATCGCTGGGGGAAGCTCAAGATGAGCTTCGAGGTGCTCGGGGTCACCGTGCTGCTCCTCGGTCTCGCGTTCGGCATTCCGGCGACGATTCCGATCTCCCAAGCGACGTTCGTCGTCGCGATCCTCTTCGCGCTCATCTCGCTCATCACCTATGGAATCTAGCGGGGGGGAGTGGGGGAGTCGTGCGATGCTCATCGCCATTGCGATCCTCGTGACGCTTGGCACGTCCGTGCTCTCGTGGGACAACCTCCGAAGCGGAGACCTCGCACCGCGCTTTCACTGGCCGGATGAGACGACGAATGCGTATGTTGCGGAGCGGGTGGCGCGGGGGGAGTCGCTCGTGGTTGACGAGCCGCGCAATGTGAAGGCGGGAAACCTCATCCATCCGCGGACGGCGAATGTGCGTGCGGACGGAGCGATGGTCCCCGGTGCGTACCTCGGGTTGCCGCTGTGGTATGGGTTGCTCGGTCGCGTGTTTGGTGCGCGCGCGATGCTGTTTTTCACGCCGCTGCTTGCGGGGTTGGGGTTGCTGGCGTTCGCGCGTATCGTCAGGGTGTTGTGGGACTTTCGCACTGCACTCATCGCGACACTCCTCCTCGCGTTTCATGGGACGCTCTGGATGTTCACGGCGACGGCGTTTTTGCCGAACGTGCCGTTCGTGGTGTTGTTGCTTTTGGCATTTGCGGTGCTCGTCGGGCACCCCCCCCAACTCCCCCTCTGGAAGAGGGGGAGGGTAGTAAGGAATCCCCCCGCTCATCTTGAGGGGGGGCGAGGGGGGGTGGGGGGTTGGCTGCTCGGCGGTTTGCTTATTGGCATTGCACTGACGATGCGGACGCATGAGATCGTTTGGGTAGCTGCACTTGGAATCGTGCTCGCATGGCGACAGCGCGCGTCGTGGCGGCAGATGGGAGCGGCGGCACTCGGGATCGTGCTGCCGTTCGTTCCTGTGCTCGCCCTCAATGCGCAGCTCTACGGGTCGCCGTTCACCACCGGCTACGCGCTCCTCCACGAGAGTGGCGCGCTGCCGACGGAGTTCGTGCAGTCGGGTGGTATTCTCCGCGCGTTCGTCGCGCCGTTCGGATGGGATTTCGCCTCCGCGTTTCGGCGGTTTTGGGAGTATATGGTGGTGCCGTACTGGTGGTTCATGGCACTCGCGGGTGTTGGGGTTGTTCGATCAGTGATTGGGGCTGGTGAGATTTCTCGCTTCGCTCGAAATGACACAGGGGAGATCCGAAATGACAGAGGAGAGAGGAGCGTAGCGATACGAGGGAATGGCGCGTACGTCGTCATGGGTACGCTTGTCATCGTCGCTTGGCTCATTCTGTTCTACGGGTCCTGGACGATTGCGGACCCGCTCGTGCGAGCAACAAATGTGCTCACCATTTCCTACGCGCGCTACTGGCTGCCGATCATTGTGCTCCTCGCGCCGTTCGCCGCTAGTGGATTCCTCGCGCTCCTCGCGCGCGCTTCCCGCATGCGGCTCCCCATCGCTGCGCTCGTGTTCCTCGCCATTGCAAGTACGTCTGGTCGGAAGATCATTGCCGATCCACTCGAGGGTCTCGTGCGACAGCGTCAGGCACTCGCAGAGCATCGCGAGCGTGCACGCGCGGTCATCGCGGCAACGCCCGACGATGCGGTCATCCTCTCGCACCGTATGGACAAGGTCTTCTTCCCCGAGCGCGCGGTCGTGCACGCGCAGGACGCGCCCGATGCGGATTTCATGCGGCGCGTGGGACTCCTCCTCGAAAGCGCGCCCGTGTACTGGTACGCTCCAGGGGTGGTCGAGGTTCCATTTCCGCTGACGGCGGTTGCACCAATGCCGTTCGGTGAGACCCTTTACCGCGTGGGAGATTGACCCTATGACGATCTCGCGACAAACGATTCGTTTCGCTCTCTGGGCCTGCGCGGGGCTCTTCCTCGTGCTCCTCGCGGCGCGTGACGTGCAGCTCGATCGGAAGTTCGAGGCGCACGCCGATAGTGTCGAAAACCGATCAACACCGTCTGTGACCTCGTTTGGCCCGCCGCCGCGTGTTGCGCTCACGCCTGCAACATCCGGCGTGCTCCTCATCGGCGAACCCGTGTATGCGGATGTACGGCTTCCGCGGTGGTTCGAACGTGTCACGCTCACCCTTCGGTACGATAACGACCACGGTGTCCCGTTCCGCGTGGGGGTGCGCACGCATCCGGAGCTGTGGCAGTTTGACGTGAAGACGGTGGATGGTGGCGTGGTGAATGGTGCGGAACTCGTCGTGCACCCCGACGTCCTGCGCGAGATGGATGGCACGGTACGGATTCCCTTCACGCTTGAACGTTCGTGGCAGGTGGAGCGCAACGTCTACCGTTTTATTTTCTCTGCGCCGGGCATCTCCGCGGAGCGACCGATAGTGATTCGTGACCTGACGGTGACGGCGGAACGTGATGCGATGTGCTTCATGGGTGTGTGTCTATGAGTACAAAGAAGGAACGTGTGAGATTTCTCCACTCCGCGCGCGGACGCGCTTCGGTCGAAATGACGGAAGGAGGGAATGCCAAGAGGTGGATGGTGCGGGAAGTGCTCCTCGTCCTCCTCGTACTCTACCCGCTCCTCCTCCTGCTCGATGATCTCGAGCCCGGGTTCGTGCGCAGTGTTATCAATCCGCACGCATTCTTGCTCGCGCTCATCGCAGTGGCTATGATCGCTCCACAGGATGCCACACACGCCGCTCCATCGAGCGCGTGGGCGTGGCTCGGCGGAGCGTTTCTCGCCGCGCTCGTCGTGGGAGGGTGGTCCTTCTGGACATTGGGCGGCGGAACGCTCGCCGCGGTCGTCGCACTCCTCGCCGCGGTTGCGGTTGGTACGGTGTTCACTACGCTGCGTGAAGATGTATGATCTGTGCATCATCTGCGCGATCTGCGCACTGATCTCCTATGCGACTCCTCGTCACCGGCGGTGCCGGATTCATCGGCTCGAACTTCATCCGCGCGACGCTCGAACGGTACGCAGATGTGACGATCGTGAACTACGACGCGCTCACCTACGCCGCGCATCCTGATGCGCTCGCGGACGTCGCGGAGCGATTTGGACCGCGGTATGCCTTCGAGCGGGGCGATATCACGGACAGCGTGCGACTTCTCAATGTCGCGCGGACGCACCGCATTGAGGCGGTGATGAACTTTGCGGCGGAGACGCACGTCGATCGCTCGATCCACGTCGGAGCCCGTGCGTTCGTGGAGACGAACGTGCTGGGGACATGCACGCTCCTCGATGTTGTACGGCAGCTCGATATCGCGCGATTCGTCCAGGTCTCCACTGATGAGGTCTTTGGTGCGCTCGACCTTGACGATGCGGCACCGTTTACCGAGGAGACGGCATTCGCACCGAACTCTCCGTACGCCGCGGCGAAGGCGGGTGGCGATCTCCTCTGTCGCGCGTACGCGCGAACGCACGGGACACCGGTCATCGTCACACACTGCTCGAATAACTACGGCCCGTACCAGTTTCCGGAGAAGCTCATCCCGTTCGTCATCTTCCGCGCGCTCGCGGGGCAGCCGGTGCCCATCTACGGCGACGGGAAGAACGTGCGCGATTGGATTCATGTGGACGATCACGCCTCTGCGCTCCATCGCGTGCTCCACGAGGGGAGCACGGGTGAGACGTACGGCATCGGCACGAACAACGAGCGGAGCAACCTCGAGGTCGTGGGCGCGATCCTCGACATCCTCGGCAGGCCGCGTTCGCTCATGGAGTTTGTCGCGGATCGCCCCGGACACGATCGGCGGTACGCGATTGACGCGACGAAGATGCAGCAGCTCGGGTGGGCACCGCTGTACACGCGCGAGCGTTTCGCGGACGGGCTCGAGCGCACCGTGCGTTGGTACCAAGAGCACCGCGACTGGGTGGAGCGCCTGCGCACGCGGGTAGGCGAGGTCAACGCGCACCTCCAGGGAGCGTAGGGGTGGCGCCATCCGGAAGGCGGGACGGCGCCTTTTTCATTCCACGGCGATGCGCTAGGATAGAGGCGGTATGGATCTCCGCATTGTCATCGTCTCCTGGAACGTCCGCGAGCGGCTGCGGGTGTGCCTGCGCTCCATTGTGGAACATGCGGGAGGTATTGCGTTGGATACGGTTGTCGTGGATAACGCATCCGCCGACGGGACCGTGGACATGGTGCGTGCAGAGTTCCCGTGGGTGCGAGTCATTGCGAATGGGGAGAATCGCGGGTTCGCCGTAGGATGCAATCAGGGCATCGGAGCTGCAAGCGAGTCGGAATCGGAGTACGTCCTGCTCCTCAATCCGGATATGCGTGTGCTCGCGGGGACGCTGCCGGGGATTGTGGCGTTCATGCGGGAGCCGCGGAACGCGCGCGTGGGGATCGCGGGGTGTCACCTCGTTTCCGAGAAGGGTGCAACGATTCCGCACGTGCGGATGTTCCCGCAGCTCTCCGATCAGCTCGCGATCCTCGCGAAGCTTCCGCATGTTGTTCCGCGTGTGCTCGATCGCTACCTCGTGCGCGATTTCAACTACGCGCGTGAGGCGCATGTGGATTCCATCCGCGGGTCGTTCTTCTGTATTCGTCGTGCGATCATCGAGCAGCTCGGGGGTCTCGATGAGGAGTTCTTCCTCTGGTTCGAGGAGGTGGACTACTGCAAGCGCGCGACCGATGCCGGTTGGCAGGTCTCCTATACACCGAGCGTTCGATGTGTGGACTTCGTGGGACAGAGTTTCGCGCAGGTGCCCACTGCGGCAAAGCAGCGCATGTTCACGCGGAGCATGCTCACGTACTTCCGGAAGCACCACGCGCCGTGGAAGTCCCGCGTGCTCGGAGGTGCTCGTCCACTTGCGGTTGGCATCACCGCACTCCATGACGTATGGCATCGCTGACACTCCAACTCGTCACCTGGAACGGTGCGGCGTACCTGCCGCACCTCTTCGCGTCGCTCCGCGAGCAGACGATGCAGGGTTGGGATCTCGTCGTGGTGGACAACGGGTCCACCGATGCGACGGTGGCGACGCTGTCGCGCGAGTGCGCGCGCTGGCGTGCATCCGCCACACCAAAGGTGCAACACATCCGCAACGCGGAGAATCTCGGGTTTGCAGTGGGGCATCATCAGGCGTTCGCATGCTCCACGAGCGCATTCGTGCAGCTCATCAACCAGGATGTCGCCCTTGCACCGGATTACCTCGCGCGTTGCTTCGCTTTTTTCCAAACCCACCCCAACACCGCTGCGGTACAGGGCGCGCTTTGTCGGTGGGATTTCCCCACGCAGACGCGAACCGATGAGATTGACTCGCTCGGGCTCCTCGTGCGACGCAGCCGTCAGGTGGTCGAGCTGGGAGCGGGGGAGGAGTACGGCAGCGTGACGTTCGGCGAGGTTTTTGGGGTTTCCGGCGCGCTCCCGATGTACCGTCGCGCCGCGCTCCAAGCGGTGGCGCATGACGGTGAGGTGCTCGATGCATCTTTTTTCTCGTACAAGGAAGACGTGGACCTCGCGTACCGGCTGCGGAGCGCGGGGTGGCGCGCGTTCGTCATCCCCGCGGCGCGCGCGTGGCATGACCGCACCGCGGCTGCACACCGGAAGCGCCGTCATCGGAGCGCCATCGAGCGTCGGCTATCCTATCGGAATCACCTCCTCACGCTCGTGAAGAACGAGCACCGCGCCACGCTGCGCGCCGACGTGGTACCCATCCTCCTCCATGAAGCGCAGAAATTGTTCTACCTCGCGGCGACAGAGTGGGGGACGCTCCGCGCGCTCAGAGACCTCCCGCGCCTCGTGCCGGTGATGCTCGAGAAGCGTCGGAAGATCATGGAGCGATACTGCGTGGCACCGGAGGTGATCGGGCGGTGGTTCACCGCGTAGCGCGTATGCATGACCTTGTGACGATCACCGTGAACTACCGCATGGCCGCGAGCGTGGTCACCATGCTCCGGTCGCTCTACCGCGATGTCGCGGGGAGCGGACTCACCGTGCAGCCCGTCGTGGTGGACAACGCATCGGGCGACGGTATCGCAGAGACGATTGCACGGGAGTTCCGCGATATGCACCCGACGCCCATCGTCATTGCCGCGTCCGGCAACGGCGGGTTTGGGAGTGGGAATAACATCGCGCTACGGCAGTACGATGCGCGCTACTACTTCCTCATCAATCCCGATGTCGTCTTCCTCGCTGAGCAGCCGCAGGTGACGAAGCGATTGTACGATTTCCTCGAGGCGAACGAGGCGATTGGTATGGTCGCGCCGCAGCTCCAGCTCCCAAACGGTTCCATGCAGCGATCGTGCATGCGCTTCCCTTCATTCTTTGACCAGCCCATCCATCGGCTCGGGCTTCACCAGCGGTACCGCTGGGCGTTGCGCCGTGTGGATCGCATTCACATGGAGGATGTGGACCACACGAAGACGCGCCCCATTGATTGGGCCGTCTCCGCTGCAATGGTCATCCGAGGGAGTGCGCTGCGCGAGGTTGGTGGGTTCGATGAACGCTACTTCATGTACTTCGAGGACTGCGATCTCTGCCGGATGTTCTGGTCGCGCGGATGGCCGGTCTACTACAAGGGCGATGTCGTCGTGGAGCACGGCCACGGGCGGTCGTCTGCCCGCGTCCCGGGCCTCAAGTCGCTCGTCGTCAATCCGCTCACCCGCTCGCACCTCACGTCGCTCGTGCGGTACCAGGTGAAGTGGGGGTGGAGATCGCTGCGCAGATCACACAGATAACGCGCTGATACGCTATGGATGATTTCCCACAATTGGAGTTGACTCGTCAAACAATCGGTATTGCGTTTCGGGTGTACAACGCATTGGGATATGGGGTGCGTGAGCAGTATATCCATCGGGCATTATGCAAAGAGTTTGATGATGCAGGCATTGCGTATCAGCATGAAGTGGTGGTTCCATTGATATATCGGGGTGAACAGATAGGAAACTATCGTCTTGATTTTGTGCTCCGCAATGAGCTCGTTGTCGAGATAAAAGTTGTTCCTTTCATATAGCACATCCACAAGAAGCAGGTTCTCGAATATCTCCGTGCTACAGGGAAACAGCTTGCCTTACTCCTCTTCTTCACGCAGGATGGGATCAAGGCTAGACGTGTCATTCTCTCATCTCAGGATCGATAAGGTATCTGCGTCATCGGCGCGATCAGCGCAGTGATCTCCTATTCTATGCGAGGCGTCATCTTGGCCGGTGGGAAGGCGACGCGGCTCCGGCCGCTCACGTACGTGACGAACAAGCACCTCTTGCCGATTTACGATCGGCCGATGATCTACTACCCGCTCCAAGCCATGGCGCGTTCGGGGATCACGGAGGTGCTCCTCATTACGGGGCCGGAGCACGCGGGGGGGTTTCTCAATCTCCTGCGTTCCGGATCCCGGTTTGGCTTGCGTCTCCAGTACGACATCCAAGAGGAGGCGGGCGGGATCGCGCAGGCCATGGGCCTCGCGGAGCGGTTCGTGGATGGCGAGAAGATCATGATGTTGCTCGGCGACAACATCTTCACTGCAGACCTCCGTCCCTACCTCCAGCAATTCGTCCAGCGTCCGCAGGGCGCGATGGTGTTCGTCACGCGCGTGGAGGATCCGCGTCAGTGCGGTGTCGTGGAGCTCGACGCTTCCGGGCGCGTCGTGTCGATTGAGGAGAAGCCGCAACAGCCGAAGTCCAACCTCGCGCAGACCGGCATCTACTGCTACGACAGCCAGGTGTTCGATGTCATCCGCACGCTCGCCCCCTCGGGGCGCGGGGAACTCGAGGTGACCGACCTCAACATGTGGTACGTCCGGCAGGGTCTCCTCTCAGCTCCGGAACTCCCCGGGCTCTGGATTGATGCAGGCACGTCGCACGATGAGCTCCTCCGCGCAAACCAGCAGGTGGCGGCACTCTGTGCCAGCGGCGAACTCCTGCGGATCGGTGCAGTCAATCAGGAGCCGATCTCCGCGATCCTCCACGCGCACTGAAACGGCCGAGCACCCGCTCGGCCGTTTCACGTTGGAGCACGAGAATGCGGTATCATGAAGCATGAGAGGTGCCTCCCCGTAGCGGAGACCTTCAGGTCTCCATCTTTCCTCCCCGCCACCAACCCGCCTACCCCAACGCCCGGATGGAGGTCTAAAGACCTCCGCTACAATCCTCGGCGCTCACGCGCCAGCTGCGGAGAGAGAAGATCCATTAT
>JAUSKG010000032.1 GCA_030647005.1 bacterium | reverse complement strand
TCGTCAAGGAGATCCGGAAAGTTTCCACACCAACGCAGGCACGCATCTGGCGAGCCATTGACCGCCTCTCATCTCATTGGCATGAAGGCAAGAAGCTCTGCGGTGAGTACTCCGGCTGCCGTGTCATCCGCGTCTGGCCATACCGGATCATCTACGAAGTCCACAAACGCAAACTCCTCATCGTCATCCTCCGTGTCGCCGATCGGAAGGACGCGTATCGGTGATGTGCCTCGTGCAGCAATCGTGTCAAATCTGATGTGGTTGGTGAGAAGCGGACCTGACACGATTTTCACGATTACGGAAGAACGTGGTTATCAAAATACATGGAGAAAGACATCTACATTCGATCAATTTCCTGTGGAAGTTTTTTCTGTGATGGTTTTAATTATTCCGCAATAAAAGATTCTGTAGTGCCAAATCCAACAGAAGATGAAATCCTGAAAGATTATCTACTCGCCGCTTTCAATAACAGATCCCTAAGAGGAAATCCAGGCGCAGCAACGAGAGAAACGCTTTTCATTTGCGTTGCATGCGGAGGGTCGGACGCACTAGGTAATGATGCAAAATACGCAATAAATCTAGATGCAAAATTTAAGTACATTGATTTCATTGAGTTGAAAGAGGCGCGGAAAAATGCACGAGAAGCAAAACGGATGTCAACGTGGGCGATTATTATTTCCCTTGTATCGATCGCTGTGTCTGTGGTCGCTACCATTTTTGATACACAGATCGTTAAGATTGATTCGAACCAATTTGAGCAACTCACACAATAAGAAAGAAATGGATAATCGTGTCAAGTCCACTGTCCCTATGAATTTCAATTTATGAAAGAATATTTTACAGGGAAAAACTTTGTCATCAATGGGGCGCTTTCTCTTCCGGCGGTCTTTTTGCTCACCGTACTCATAGACCATGTTGGATTACCCGCATCACTTGGTGGCCTAGTGCTGGGCATACTAATTCCTTCTTTTGGTGTGCTTCGAAAGAAGAGAGGATGGAAAACTGCTCTAACTGTTATGATCATTGGCACAGCTATTTTGTACTTTGTGCTTATCAATTTAAACATATAGAGAAGCGGACTTGACACGATTATTCGCACTGCGATGGACAGAGAAATAGATTCGTTATGCCGAATATGATCCCACAAAATACTGACAAGCCGACGGCGGGCAAGGCAGAATCTTCAGAGAGAAGATCGTGGTCGTATGCAAGTAAATCATCACTAATGGCAACGATAGCATTTGCCTTCGTGACGGTTCCCGTAGTATCGCTGGTCCTTGGAATGATTGCAGTGGGAATGCTCAAGCAATCCAAAAAGAATTCGGAATCAGATAGAATGGTAAAGTTTGCGAGATTTGTTGCCCCTGCTTCATTGATCTTTGCGATAATGTTATTCATCATCCAAATTGTTGGTATTGCATTTGTTGCAGTTGAAAGTGCGCGTCAGAAAGCACGGCAAGCGGTTCAGGTGGGCATGGAATCAAGTGTGCCTGTAGTAATAGCAGGTTTTGAGCTGTACACCGATGAATCAAAGGGTCTTCAAGTTCTGTTTCCAGGGCAGCCAGAGGTGACCACTTTTGAGCTTAGTGGTTACCCTGGTACCCACTATAAATCCCTGTCTGTTGTAGATAGTGAAACCTATATCCAGTACAGCGTCACTTACATTGACACTGAAATTTACTCCACAGAGTCCATCAATGCCTACCTAAGCCGTTTTCCTAACGGGAAAAGTCTAGGACTTGGAGATGATGCAAAATTGGTCATTAGTGAGGCGGCGCAGTACAAAGGATTCCCAGCACGAGAATATCTGATTGAATATACAAGCGAGGGCGTCAAAATTAAAAATGAGGGTGTAGGTTTTATTGTGAACGGAGACCCGATCGATTTGTCGGTTTCCTACCCTGCTACTATGGATGGTAATGATACTCACTTTAATGAGTTCACGAGTTCATTCGTATTAAGATGATGGTGAATTGTCGCATGTGAAAAACGATGTCAAGTCCACCTATCACTCCACCGGTATTATCAACGCCCTTGCCAATGCATTCGGCGACGGAAATCGTGTCAAGTCTGCTCTGTAGAGAACACCAATCTTTTCATTATTTCGGGTTTGTCCTGGGATCCAAATGGTAAGATATTCCTCATCTTCCACACTGCCAGATTGCAGATCGGGTATTGAAATCACAAGATTTCTACAGAGCATGTCAAGTCCGATTTTCCCAGTCCCGTTTCCAATCTGATGAAATATGGCAATGGCGCACCCCGCGCTCGCTCGAGAACTCATTCGCATGATGCGTCGTGATCAACGCATGCGCATCGCGTTCGGAAAGGGGAAACGTCGGTGGGATCGGTTTCTTGATCGAGCGCATACGAAGCGCATGAAGGTGATCGTCCGGACGTACGGATGGCCAACATTCGCGATGGTTGGGAAGCGCGGCGCAGTGGCTGCATGGTTTCTCGTGCAGCATGCGGATCACGATGTGGGCTGGCAGGAGCGGTGCCGAGCACGTATGGAACGTGCGGTTGCGGAACGACAGGCGCCGCCGGAGTTCTATGCGATGCTTGTGGATCGCGTGCTCGTGAATCATGGCAAACGGCAGCGTTACGGATCGCAGTGGTACACCAACACGCGTGGTGTTTTTGCTCCACGCCTCATCCAGAATCGGAAGCAACTTGCGTTGCGCAGACGACGGATGGGGATGCGACCGTTTCGCGAGTATGAGAAGCAGATGCGCGCGATGTTTCGTCGTTGGCAACCAAAGCAGCCGTAGGAAATGGGGAAACTTGCATGAACGTGGAAATTATGGTGCAATGGGGGCCTATGGATCATGGCAATGTCATCGTGCGATTCAATAAGGTTTCGTTTGAGTACGACGAGAGCCACCCCATCCTGCATGAGGCGGATTTTTCTGTTCGGGAGCACGCGAAGATCACGCTCATGGGGCAGAATGGTGCGGGGAAGAGTACGATTTTCCAGCTCATGACCGGGGCACTCGCGCCAAAGAGCGGACAGATCAGCGTGCAGGCGGGCGCGACTGTCGCGACGGGGCTCCAGGTCATGCCGCGCGAGCGCATGGACGATTCCGTGCGCGAGTTCTTCGCGCGCGCATTCGCGGACGTGCCGCGAGCCATCGACAAGCGTATCGCCGATGTCCTGGAGACGGTGAATCTTGCCGCGCCGCTCGAGAAGGCAGTGCGGGAATTCTCCGGCGGTCAACAGGCGCGGCTGCTCCTCGCGTACGCGCTCATCCAGCAACCGGACGTCCTCCTCCTTGACGAGCCGACGAACAACCTCGACGCGGATGGCATCGCGCACCTCATCGCGTTCCTCATCATGTACGAGAAGACCGTCATCGTCATTTCGCACGACGCGGACTTCCTCAACTCCTTCACGGAAGGCGTCCTCAACTTGGACGCCCACATGCATCAGGTGGAGCAGTACGTGGGGAACTACTCGGACGTCGTGGTGGAAATCGCCGCGCGCGTTGAGCGCGACCGTGCGAAGAACGCGCAGCTCCTCAAGAGCATCCAGGACCGCAAGGACAAGATCAACTTTTTCGCGCACAAGGGCGGAAAAATGCGCAAGCTCGCGAGTAAGCTCCGCGACCAGGTGGACGAGGCGGAGGATTCCATGGTGGATGTGCGGCGTGAGGATCGCACCATCCGCGACTTCACGATTCCCACGCAGCAGGACACGAACGTGCTCGCACGCATCACCGCAGTGCGGATCATCGAGCACCACGCGCCGCGCGCAGTTCCGGTGGACATCACCATCCGCAAGCGCACCCGTCTGCTCGTGACGGGGCCGAATGGTATTGGGAAGAGCACGCTCCTGCGGACCCTCGCGGAGGGTAGCGACCCTGCGGCACAGATCCCCGAGGGCGTGCATGTGGGCTACTACCGACAGGATTTCTCCGGGCTCAACTTTGATGAGACGGTGCGTGATGCGCTTCTGTCGGTCATGGAGAAAAAGGAGGATGAGGTGCTGCGCGCCACCGCGGCGGCGTTCCTCCTCCGTGGCAAGCTCCTGGAGCAACCGATCGTGTCACTCTCCGAGGGGCAGAAGGGCCTCCTCTGCTTCGCGCGGTTCGTGCTCCAGCAGCCGGGGCTCCTGATCCTTGACGAGCCGACCAACCACATCAACTTCCGTCACCTCCCCATCATCGCGCGGGCCATTGACCAGTTCGTCGGCGGCGTGATCATGGTGAGCCACTCCGAGGAGTTCGTGAAGCAGATCACGTTCGATCAGGTACTCAACTTGGGGACGCTGTAGTCGCCGAAGGGGGCTCTGCAAGCCCCCTTTTGCATTGCGAGGAGCCCCACGACTCGTTGTTTTTTTACACGCACCTATGCCAAAGGGAAAAGTATCGTTCATCTCCAAAGAGCAGCTCTTCGAGATGCTCGAGAACGAGGAGCCGTTGACGCTCGTTGAGGTGTTGCCTGAGGAGCGGTACCGATCCGGACATCTCCCGAAGGCGATTACTATTCCGTTGCAGGAGCTGGAGGCGCGCGCGGCAGCACTCCTCCCCGATCGTGCGGCACCGATTGTGGTCTACTGCTCGAGTTTTCTCTGCACCGCATCCACGGGTGCGGCGCGGCTCCTCCAATCCATGGGCTACATCGCGGTGCGCGACTACAAGGGCGGCAAGGAGGACTGGACGAAAGCGGGATTGCCGTTGGTGACGGAGTAGGGAATCGCGCCAGCGTATCACATGAGGACACCCATCGGTTTGGCCGATGGGTGTCTGTGTGGAGTGGAAAGCCGGTTGGGCTGTATACCGGGAGGGACGTGCTCAACATCAGCGCGCGACTCCCGATGTACGTTTCCCGTTTATGCGGCGCCACTTCCGCCGCATGTACCGCGCGTGTGCTCCCAGGCATTCGTGGGAGCATCGCCCCCTCGATTACTCGATAATCGAGATCCTTCTGACTATAGCGCCACGGGTTCCTCCTGTCAAGCGGGGGATTGGTTGGCTAGAATGTGGGAGTATGGGGCAATCGTTCGTCCACCTCCACAACCACTCCCACTACTCGCTCCTCGATGGCCTCACGCGCATCGGGGAGATGGTACGCGCGGTCAAGGAGGATAAGCAACCGGCGGTCGCGCTCACGGACCACGGAGCCCTCTACGGGGCGATTGAGTTCTATAAGGCCGCCAGGAAGGCGGGGGTGAAGCCGATCATCGGCATGGAGGCGTACTACGCGCCCGGCGGTCGGCTCCAGAAGACGCAAGCGGGGGAGAAGCGGACGAACCACCTCATCGTGCTCGCGAAGAACAACGTGGGGTACCAGAATCTCCTCAAGCTCTCGAGTGCGGCACACCTCGAGGGGTTCTACTACAAGCCGCGCATTGATTGGGAGCTGCTCGACCGGTACGGCGAGGGGCTCATTGTACTCACCGCGTGCCTCGGCGGCGAGCTCGCGCAAGCGATTCTCCATGGGAAGCCCGGACAGGACGTGGAGATCGTGCAGCGGTTCCAGCGACGCTTCGGTGAGGACTACTACCTCGAGGTGCACCACCGCTCGAACACGCCGGAGCAGCGCGCGGTGAACGAGCGTCTCTACGAGCTCAGCACCGCGCTCGGTGTACGCACCGTCGCGACGAATGATTGCCACTACCTCCGCGCGGATGATGCAGAAGCCCAGGATGTACTGCTCTGCATGCAGACGAAATCGAAGCGGGAAGAGACGAATCGCCTCTCCATGATGGGGGAGAACTACTGTCTCCGTACGGCGAAGGAGATGCGCCTCGCGTTTGAGGATCACCCCGAGGCGTGCGACGCGACGCTCGCGATTGCGGAGGCGTGCGAGGTGGAAATCGAGCTCGGAAAAATTCACCTCCCGAGCTACCCCATCCCGCAGGGTGCGACGTACGATGGTGAGCTCCGGAACCTCTGCGAGCGCAATATGGATGCGCGCTACGGCAGTGCCACGCCGCAACGCCGGCAGGACGCACGGGATCGTCTCACCTACGAGCTCGGCGTCATCGCGGAGATGGGCTACTCGTCCTACTTCCTCATCGTGCAGGACTTCGTGAACTGGGCGAAGGGTCGTGGCATCGTCGTGGGGCCCGGGCGCGGATCGGCCGCAGGCAGCATCGTCGCGTACCTCTGCAAGATCACGAACCTCGACCCGCTCGCGTACGATCTCCTCTTTGAGCGTTTCCTTGCGCCCGGGCGCATCCAGATGCCGGACATTGACCTCGATTTCGCGGACCATCGCCGCGATGAGGTGCTCTCCTACGTGCGCGAGAAGTACGGCGAGGATCACGTGGCGCAGATCATTACCTTTGGGACGATGGCCGCGCGCGCGGCGATTCGCGACGTGGGCCGCGTGTTGGATGTACCGTACACATTTTGTGATCGGCTCGCGAAACTCATCCCGTTCGGCGCGACGCTCGAGGAAGCAGAGCGGAAGGAGCCGGAGCTCAAAGCACTCCTCGCTGCGGATGAGACCACACGCGCGCTCATCGCCATCGCGAAGCGTTTGGAGGGTGTCGCGCGGCACACCTCCACGCACGCGTGCGGCGTCATCATCAGCGCGAAGCCGCTCACGGAGCACGTCCCCATCCAGCGCGCTTCCGCGGACGATGCGACCATTGTCACACAGTACGAGATGCACGCGGTGGAGGACATCGGGCTGCTCAAGATGGACTTCCTCGGCCTCTCGAACCTCTCGATCATCGAGCACACGGTGAACCTCGTGCGCCAGCGTGGCGAGGAGATGGACATCGAGCAGCTCCCGCTCGATGACGCGCGCGCGTTCGCGCTCCTCCAGCGCGGGGAGACCACGGGGTGCTTCCAGGTGGAGTCCGGCGGCATGAAGCGGTACCTCAAGGACCTCAAGCCGTCGGAGTTCGAGGACATCATCGCGATGGTCGCGCTGTACCGTCCTGGACCCATGGATCTCATTCCGGAGTACATCGAGCGCAAGTTCGGGCGCAACCCCGTCACGTACCTCCACCCGAAGCTCGAACCGATCCTCAAGAACACCTACGGCATCCTCGTGTACCAGGAGCAGCTCATGCGTCTCGCGCGGGACCTCGCGGGGTTCTCGCTCTCCGAGGCGGACGTGCTCCGGAAGGCGGTGGGCAAGAAGATCAAGAAGCTCCTGGACGAGCAGAAGCAGAAGCTCGTGGACGGCATGATTGCGAACGGTATCAACGACAAGCTCGCAAGAAGCATCTGGGTGTGGATCGAGCCGTTCGCACGGTACGGATTTAATCGCAGCCACGCCGCGTGCTACGCACTCATCGCGTACCAGACCGCGTACCTCAAGGCGGTCTATCCCGCGGAGTTCATGTGCGCGCTCCTCACGTCGGAGCGAAGCGATACGGACCGGCTCTCTGTGCTTATCCAGGAGTGCCGCGAGATGCAGATCCGTGTCCTAGGGCCAGACATCAACCAGAGCGACGAGATGTTCACCGTCGTCCCGCAGGCGGATGGGACGCGCGCGATCCGCTTTGGGCTCTCGGCGGTGAAGAACGTTGGCGAGCACGTTGTGGGTGCGATGGTCGCGGAGCGCACCGCGCGCGGGATGTTTGCGGATCTCGAGCAGCTCCTCAGCCGCGTACAGGATAAGGATTTTAACAAGAAGTCGCTCGAGTCACTCATCCGGAGCGGCGCGTTCGATCGGTTCGGCGAGCGGGGACAACTCCTCGCGAACATTGATCGCCTCCTCGCGTTCAATAAGGAGGCGGTGCGCGATGCGGCGACTGGTCAGGACAACCTCTTTGGGTCCATCGGTGCGCGTATGGCGCTCGAGCTCCGCGATGCGGAGCCGGTGGTGCAGCGCCTCCTCCTCGCGTGGGAGAAGGAGCTCCTCGGCCTGTACCTCTCTGCGCACCCGTTCGCCGCGTCCGTCGAGGTGTTTGGCGATGCGATCACCGCGATCGCGGCGTGCAAGGGGACTGGAGTGGGTGACGGGAGTGAGGTGCTCTTTGGCGGAGTCATCGCGCGCACGAAGCGCATCGTGACCAAGAAGGGCGACCCCATGCTCTTCGCGGAGGTGGAGGATCACACCGCGTCGATCGAGGTCGTCGTGTTCCCGCGCGTCCTGGAAGCGAATCCGCAGGCGTGGATGGAGGAGACGACGGTGCTCGTGCGCGGGAAGCGATCGGACAAGGACGGGGTTCCAAAGGTGCTCGCGGATCGCGCGGTGCAGGTGCTTCCCGGGCGGGAGCGCGATGCGCTCGAGCAGATTGGCGTGCAGACCCGTGGGCGCACCGAGCAGCGCTCCCTCCTCCTCCATCTCCCGCCGGGGTTCTCCCAGGAGCAGCTCACGACACTCAAGCAGCTCCTCCAGCAGCACCCGGGCACGGTGCCGGTGCGTCTGCGATCCCCGAGCGGCCACGTCCTGAGTACCGGCATCGCGGTTGCGCCCATGAGCGACCTCCGCGACGCGCTCGAGTCGCTCCTCGGTGCCAGCGCGGTGCACGAGGAGGTCTCGATCTTCGGCGCTCCCGCGCCAGCTTCGGAGACAAGGCCATTCCCCCGTAGCGGAAACCTTTAGGTTTCCACGGTAGCGCGAGCACTCCGCCTACAGCGCACGGTCGGATGGAGGTCTAAAGACCTCCGCTACGTCATTGCTCCATGCTATACTGGAGACCTATGCCGAAATCACAGCGTTCCCGTGTGCCGCGCAGCAGGAAGCGGATGTGGAAGCCCACGACAACAGCGGAGAAGCTCGCGGTGTCGTTCGTGGGGGTCGTCATTGCCATTGCGCTCGCGACGGCACTCTTCTCGCTCGGGCGGGTGGAGTTGATCGTCCAAGTGCGCGCGGTGCCCATTCGTGCCGATTTCGACGTGGCGGTTATTGGCGGCGTGCACCGCGGCGATGAGCTCGCGGGTCGCATCGTCGCGATTGACGGCGTGGCGACCGTCGAGCGATCGGTGGAGTCCGTGGGGGATGCCGTGGACCTCGCGACGCTTCCGCCGCAGCAGGCGACTGGTACCGTCACGCTCGTGAACACGCACAGCGTCGCGCAGACGCTCGTGGCGACGACGCGTCTCCTCACACCGGAGGGCGTCCTCTTCCGTCTCGATCGCTCGGTAGCCATCCCCGCCGGCGGGAGGGTCGAAGCGGTTGCAGTGACGGCGGATGCGTCGGGTGTCCATGGAAATATCGGGTCGTCGAAGTTCCGCATTCCCGGACTCTCGCCGTGGCTCCAGGAGCGCATCTGGGCGGAGTCCGCATCGCCGATGTCAGGTGGTCAGGGGACATCGGATGTCGCGGGCGCGGCGAAGCCGGTGGTGACTCAGGAAGCGCTCGATGCACTCAAGCTCGCTGCGCGCGATGCGGCACGCGCGGATTTCACCCGTCGCGTCGCAGAAGCGGTGTACGCGGGAGAGGAGGCGACGATCCTTGAGCAGTCCGTCGTCACGGAGACGGACGTGGCGGTCGGTGATGCACTCGCGTCCATGAGCGCGACCGCGGTTGCGAGCGGACGCATCCTCATTTTGCCGCGCGGGGCGCTTGTCGAACGCGCGCGCGCGGAGCTCGAGGAGGCCGCGCTCGTGCAGGGCCGCACGCTCTTGCGTGTCCATGAGGACACCCTCGCTGCTCGCGTTGTGGTGCTCGAGGAGGGGACCGGACGCGCCACCATCGCAGTGACGGCGACCGGTGATGCCCGCGTGGGGCAAACGCTCGAGCAGTTTGATGTCTCACGCATCGTGGGATTCACCCCAGCGGATGTGCAGACCTCCCTCCAGTCCATTCCCGGCGTCGAAGGCGTTGAGGTACGGCTCTGGCCATTCTGGGTGGACACCGTTCCCGCGAACGGCAAAGTTGAAGTGGAACTTCGGGAGATGGAGTGATGCGAGGCGGTCACGAGAGAAACAAGAGACACCCCGCTGCGTGATCGCAGCGGGGTGTTCGCGGAATGGTGCGTGCGCGTCGTTAGGCGAAGGGGGTGTTCAGTCGGGCACGCACGCGCACCACACGGATGCCCTTCCTGCGTTGCGCGCGCTTCGGGATTGGCTTGTCTGGTGGGAGGACCCGACCCAACAGGAGGGCTTGGGTCGCATCGAGCGCGATGAGCCACCGAGCGGTCGCGAGTGCTTCCTTGAGCGTTCTCTCCCCCCTGTACACTCTTTGGGAGAGTGCGGGAACGGACACACTGTAGTTGTCGTTCGATTCCTGCTCCAACAGCACGGTGTGCGTTGCGGTCTTCGGGAAACGTTGGGACATGATCTCCTCCTCACCAGAAATAGTACAGCAACGCGAGCGAGCCGATGGCTGCAATGAACACGACGAGCGCGAGGAGCGCGCATCCGCCATCACCACGTCGGGACGTGCGCTCGTCTATGAGCACCTCACCCGCGACCTCGGCGATGCCTTCAGCGGCGGCTTCGATGACCCCGCCAACTAAATCGTCCATGAGCACCTCACTTGGGAATGGACTCCATTACACACACGGTAGCAGAGACGAGGTTGCACGTCAAGCCACTGGTGGCTACCATGGAAGATACCCCACTATGCCGCAACCAACCATCGAAACCATCCGTCACTCCACCGCCCACCTCCTCGCTGCGGCGGTCATGGAGCTGTATCCCAAGACCCGCCTCGGCGTGGGGCCGGTCATCGAGCACGGCTTCTACTACGATCTCGATGTGCGGGATGCCAACGGTGACTCCGTACGGCTCTCGCCGGACGGACTCCCCGCGATCGCGGAGAAGATGCGCGAGATCATCGCGCGTGGCGATGCGTTCCGACGCGAGGAAATGCCCATCGCGGACGCGGTGCGCTTCTTCAATGCTCGCGGTCAGGAGTTTAAGAGTGAGCTCCTGCGCGATCTCCAGGAGCGCGGGACAACCGCCGTGCGCGCGGAGGAGCAACAGGATCTCGGCGAGCGGCCGGATGTCGTGAGTGTCTACCACACGGGAGCGGACTTCGCGGATCTCTGCCGTGGGCCACACGTGGCGAGCGCGAAGGAGCTCGGCGTGTTCTCGCTCACGAAGCTCGCCGGCGCGTACTGGCGCGGTAAGGAGGAGAACCCCCAGCTCCAGCGCATCTACGGTGTGGCATTCCTCACGCAGGAAGAGCTTGATGCGCACCTCACCATGCTCGTAGAGGCCGAGCGTCGCGACCACAAGAAACTGGGCAAGGAGCTTGATCTCTTTGTATTCTCGCCGCTCGTGGGACCCGGGTTGCCCATGCTCACGCCGCGCGGGACCACGATGCGCAACGCGCTCACGGATTTCGTGTGGGACCTCGAGCGACCGTACGGGTATGAGCAGGTATGGATCCCGCACATCACGAAGCGGGAGCTCTACGAGACATCGGGGCACTGGGACAAGTTCTCCGATGAGCTTTTCCACGTTGCGACGCGCGAGGGGCACGAGTTCGCCCTGAAGCCCATGAACTGCCCGCACCACACGCAGATCTACGCGAGCCGTCAGCGCAGCTACCGTGAGCTTCCCATTCGCTACAAGGAGGTGACCACGTGCTACCGCGACGAGCAGACCGGCGAGCTCTCCGGACTCGCGCGCGTCCGCTCGCTCACACAGGATGATGCGCATGTGTTCTGTCGCATGGCGCAGATTGCGGATGAGTGCCTGAAGATTTGGGACATCGTGGATCGGTTCTACGCGAAGTTCGGCATGCCGCTCATCGTCCGGTTCTCGCGCCACGATCCGCAGCAGATGGACAAGTACCTCGGCACACCCGAGGTGTGGCAGCAGGCCGAGGCGCAGCTCCGGCAGGTCATCGAGCAGCGCGGCATCACGTCCGTCATTGACGGTCTCGGCGAGGCGGC